>NZ_CBFIHX010000088.1:0-15196 GCF_965662505.1 Pseudomaricurvus sp.
GTGTGTGCACCAACCGTCTGCTGGTTCAGGACACCGTCTATGATGCGTTCGTCGAGAAGCTGCAAGCCGAGGTGGCCAAGTTCAAACTGGGTGACGGTACTGAAGAAGGCGTGACCCACGGCCCAATGGTCAATGCCACCGCCGTGAAGGATGTGGAAGCACTGGTCAATGACGCCATTGAGAAAGGCGCCAAAGCCACCATCGGCGGCAAGCCGTCGGATCTGGGCGCGTGCTACTTCGAGCCGACTATTCTGAGGGACGCCACGCAGGACATGAAAGTCTTCCGCGAAGAGATCTTCGGTCCGGTTGCTCCCGTGTTTAAGTTCTCCACCGAAGAAGAAGCGCTGGCTATGGCCAACGACACCGAATTCGGTCTGGCGGCGTACTTTTACACCAAGGATATGGGTCGTATCTTCCGCGTGGGCGAAGGCCTGGAATACGGTATCGTCGGTATCAACGAAGGGATTATCTCAAACGAGATGGCGCCGTTCGGCGGTGTGAAGGAATCCGGCAGCGGCCGTGAAGGTTCCAAGTACGGTATGGACGACTATCTGGAAATCAAATACATGTGTCTGGGCGGGATCTGATCGTTCAAAACCCGACCGCTCAAAAAACACGTCGGGGCTGATATCGCTTATCGCGATCCAGCCTCGGCGGTTTCGGTTTTACCCTACGGCTCAGCTCGTCCTGAATCCTCACCTCTCCCGGGATAAAAGTGATCGTAGCTTTCTTTACTGGCAGGATCGTCAATACACTCCAGCAAACGAATCTGTTGTTTCGCTTCCGCAACGCTGTCTTCCAGCAGTTTTAACGTCTCCTGCCTGACTTCTCCCCGCTCGGCTTCCAGTTGAATCAACTGGAACTGATTCAGTACGTTATTGACGATGTGTTGAGTGGTGGACAACAGCAGACGCACAGACAGCGCTTTTTGCCGCTCGACTTCCATCTGCTGCTGTTTCAGATCCAGCCGATGGCTCCAGTCCCGCAACAGCCAGGCGGCCAAAGTAGCCAGCAATGCGGTGACAAAAATGGTGATCGTATGGGATTCCCAGGCGGTCAACTGCCCGGCAAATATCCACTCTTTCAGCCACTCGTAAATAAACATCACCAACGCTGTCACCAAAAACACCACAATCAGTGGCCAGCGCATGATTTTCTCAATCTTTATCAAGCCGTTCCCCTCATCCACTCCATCCCCGACCAGCTTCCTTATTAGGCTTTATCAAAACCTATGTCCCTGCATTTATTATGAGCACAGGAAAGTAACAGGAAAAGCCTCAAAACGGCGCTTCTTAGATCATTTTGTAAGAGAAAGGACTCTGATGACCGTGTTTTTCGGTCAAACTCTAATGAATGCCGTTAATCCAACAAGCTCTTGTACTGCTCGGAGAAGATATCGCGACTGATAATCAGCTTCATAATCTCTGAACTGCCCGCCAGAATACGGTTGATGCGGGAGCCAGTGAACATGCGGCAAATGGGGTACTCGTTCATATAGCCCGCGCCGCCGTGTAACTGAACCCCTTCATCCATCATCCGCCACTGGATTTCGCTGGCTTGCAGTTTGGCCTTGGCGGCCATATTGGCGGTTAACTTGCCCTCGTTGTGCAAGGTGATGCAGTGGTCCACATAGACCTGCATGATGTCGATCTCGGTATCCAGCTCGGCCAGTTTGAACTGGGTGTTCTGCTTGGCCGCGAGTGGCTTGCCAAACACCTTGCGCTCCATGACAAATTCACGGGTCAGGTCAAAGGCGTGGCGGGCGCTGGCCATATAGCCGGTGGCGGCGATCAGGCGCTCTTCCGCCAGACCTTCCATCAGGTAGTAAAACCCTTTGGAGGGGTCGCCCAGCACATTTTCTTTAGGAATTTGGACGTTACTGAAGAACAGTTCGGCGGTGTCCTGAGCTTTCATCCCCATCTTGTCCAGATTGCGGCCCCGCTCGAAGCCTTCCATGCCCCGCTCCACCAGAAACAGCCCCACGCTGTAGGGGTTGTTCTCCGGATCGGTTTTTGCGGCCACCACCACCAGATCCGCATTGATGCCGTTGGAGATGTAAGTTTTGGAGCCGTTCAGGAGAAAGTGATCGCCCATGTCTTTGGCGTGGGCTCGCATACCGGATAAGTCACTGCCAGCATCCGGCTCAGTCATGGCCACGGCGAGTATAGTCTCGCCACTGACGCAACCGGGCAAAAAGCGCTGCCGCTGCTCTTCGCTGCCAAAGCGTTGCAGGTACGGCCCCACCAAACGGCTGTGCAAGGTCGAAAACCACTCGCTGGTTTCTGCTCTGGCGTTCTCTTCCATGATGATCTGCTCGTAACGGAAATCACTGTCCCCCAGACCGCCGTACTGTTCATCGGGCCAGATCATTAAAAAGCCCTGATCACCCGCTTTCTTAAAGATCTCTCGATCCACAATACCCTGCTGGCGGAAACGCTCCATGTGTGGGGCAACTTCCTGTTCGAGGAATTTGCGATAGGCCGTGCGAAACAGGTTTTGGTCGTCGGTAAAGCTGCGCATACTCATCTCTCAATGGCGTTGTTAACGTTGTTGATGGTGCTGTTATTTTTGTTTATCACTCAACTCAATCATCTGACACAGTCTAGTTGGGATATACCAAGACTTATCATATTTGGCGCAAAGAGCAACATCAACAGGCCTTAAATTGCGCCAACACCCCGTGCGAAACATCACAGTACTGGCCGACAAAGACTCAGAAATTGATCACAATTTGCCTGACGACTTCTGTTAGAATGGCAGCCTTATAATCATCAATCGCTTTCAGATCGCTCCGTTTCCTGGATACCGTCAAATGACCCAACAAGCCCACCCCAGAGCCGTTATGTTTGCTGATGTCAGCGGCAGCTCCACGCTCTACAAACTGTTGGGCAACGAGGAAGCTAAAGCCAAAATTGACCATACTCTGAGCACCATGATCGCCGAGACCGAGCGTCATCAAGGACATTTGGTGAAAACCATTGGCGACGAAATCATGGTGACGTTTGAGTGTGTTCAGCAGGCCTGCCTGTGTGCACAACAGCTGCAACGTCAATCCGGACAGGTGAACGCGCAGCTACCGGTCAGGATTGGTTTGTCCTTCGGGGAGACGCTGATCGAGGACGCAGATGTTTTCGGTGACATCGTCAACAACGCCGCCTGGCTGACACAAGTAGCCAGAGCCGGTCAGATTTTGATCTCCGAAAGCCTGTACGCCAGCCTGCCGTTTGAAATGCAGATGGACTGCCATGAGTTCGACCGGGTCGCCTTCAAAGGTGACGATGAAAAGAGTGTGATCTATCGAATGCACTGGGAATCACAAACCCAAGCGCACAACGCCACGGCGGTGATGACCATTGACGACATCACTCAAACCAACGATGTGGTGAGCATTACCCTGCAATACGGTTCCCAACGGCACTGCATCCTGCCCCAGCAAACCCCTTTTGTATTGGGCCGCGACAGCTCACGTACCAACCTGCGAATCAATCACCATCTGGCATCCCGCGAGCACTGCGAAGTAGTGTTCCGTCGAGGCAAGTTTGTCCTCATTGACCACAGCACCAATGGCACCTATGTCTCCGGGCATAATCAGGAAGAAATCTACCTGCGCCGCGAAGAGCTTCCGCTGGTCGGTGAAGGCAAGATCTCCATTGGTCAATCAATGGCGGACGGCAAAGGTGACGAGCAAATTGTCAGCTTTTCCACCAGCCGCGCTGACGTAGAGTTTGAGAGCCAAACTGCCTGACACACGTATTCATCTTTTTAAGATAATTTTGCCCTTTCAAAGTCCCTTTCAATAACCGAATGCTTCTAAGCCGCCAAGTCTGAAAATCTGGCCTTACCTGAGCTCTCCAACTCTGCGCAGCTGTTGCTCACCTGAAACCCCTTAAAAACCCAGTTTTTATGCTTTGCGCGCCACGTCAATGAGGAACAGGATGCCTGTTTGTCACGATGACGACACACTGTCTGCGTCATAATGCAATCGGCTGCTCCACAATACGATCTGTTCAGCGCCTGTTAAAAATACCAATTTCGACCATACTCTTTTTACAAGGAGTCGTTGTTATGAATGCATTGACAAGAGTACAAAAAATGCACAACTCACAGCGCGGTGGCTTCCCTAGACTGTCTCCCGGTGCACTGTCCACCGGACTGTTTATCGCAACCCTCTACTGTGCTCTTCCCGCTCAGGCCGATATGGTGGAGGCGGATCAGAATAACGACTTGTTTGTGCCGGAAAACCTCAATTACTACAATCCGCTGAAACACAGCAAAGGCCACGCTCAGAAAAAGCGTTACTCCTCGCGCTCGGTTGGCCTGAACAATACTCAGCTCGAAAAATCCGCCGAAGATATCCGCAATAATGAAATGAGCGCTCAACATCGGGCCCTCAATCACCAGTGGCTGGAACAGGAACACAACGGCGATGACCCCACCATGGGCGGCAAGGTTCTGTCGGAGCTGGTAAAAATGGGCTTCCGCACCTACTGGGACGGTGTGCGAGACAAACACTATTCCGACACCAAGATCATTCCCAACAGCAACGGTGACGGCAAAGTATCCGAAGAAGTGGAGTACAAGCTCAGGCTGTCAGACGACAAGGTCAAGCTGACGTTTGAATACGAGTTCTAAGCGCCCTCTGCCTTTCACGGTATCCTAAACACCTCTGACAGCGATCACTCTTCTAGCCACAGGCTTCTACCCAGAAACAGCACGCTTTTCAACAACACTCCCCTCCGCCCTCGCTTTTGATACAATCCTTCCCGCATTCAATCTCGCGTATTGCTAACGACACATTTATGGCTACATATTGATGACTACACACTTATGACTACACAAACTCTTCCCTCGGCCAGTCTCATCAAGCGCTTTGCCGCGATGGTTTACGATTCACTGCTGGTCATGGCGGTTGCCATGGCCTACGGTGCCGCATACGTCAGCATCAAGTACGCTGTCTTTCACACCGATTTACCCACCGGCGAACGAGCCAAGATGGGTACAGAAGGCTTTGTAGGCTTAATACTGGTAGTCGAGTGTTTTTTCTGGTTCTTCTGGTGTCGAGGCGGCCAGACATTGGGGATGCGCGCCTGGAGATTGCAACTGCGTCAGACCAACGGACAGTTTGCGTCTCTGCCTCAGGCAATGGTACGCGGACTCGTTGCGCCAATAAGCTTGGCGCTAATTGGGCTGGGGTACTGGTGGCGATTGTGGGATAAAGAAGGCCGCACCTGGCATGACATCGCCAGTCATACTCAGGTGGTGCAATTGCCTAAGAACAAAAAATCGTAACTCCGTAATTGAAACGAACAAATCGTTAATTGGCTTTCCGCAAAAGATAAATCCCGATGCCGGCACAGATCAGCAGCGGAACAAGCACCGCTAACAGAGGGGGAAAGCCAAACACCAAGCTG
Organism: Pseudomaricurvus sp.; assembly: GCF_965662505.1. Lineage (NCBI taxonomy): Bacteria > Pseudomonadati > Pseudomonadota > Gammaproteobacteria > Cellvibrionales > Cellvibrionaceae > Pseudomaricurvus > Pseudomaricurvus sp. The sequence continues at coordinate 5,412 of NZ_CBFIHX010000088.1, forward strand.
GACGGCCCCAGCAAGTCCTGAGACATACGGAACACAATCCCCACGATCACACCGGTAAAGATGCGGTAGCCCATGGTCACTTCACGCAGCGGCCCGAAGATAAACGACACCGCGATCAAAACCAGACTGGCGGTGGCCAGTGGTTGTAGCAACTTCTTCCAGAACGCCAGTTGATACTGATTGTTGTCGATGCCCTGCTGTTCGAGATAACTGGAATAGGAGTAGAGGTTTTGAATCGACAGTGCGTCCGGCTCCAGAACCAATACATTCAACAGCTCCGGTGACAGACTGGTGCTCCAGCGGCGCGAATGGTAAGTGTGTGTCTCAACCCCCTCATCGGAAATCAGGGATTCTTGGCCGTCCTCTTCCACCCAGTGGTCTTTTCGGAACATAGCCGTGTCGGCAAAACTCGAGGCGATTAACTTGCCATCCGCATCAAACTGATAGCGTGTCACGCCGTACAAGCGCCCATTGGGCAGTACCGCGTTGATGTGTGTGAATTCGTTGCCATCGCGATTCCACAAACCGTGACGGGACTCCAGCGCTTTTTTGTCGCCCTGCGCAATAGCCCGGCCACTTTCCGCGATCTGATCCGTTAACGGCGTAACATACTCACCCAAACCAATGCTCAAGGCGATAAACAACAACACAGGCTTCATCACTGCCCAGGTAATCTGAGCCAGAGAAACCCCCGCTGCACGCATCACCACCAGTTCGCTGGAGCCTGCCAGAATCCCCAGCCCCACCAGACAGCCCACCAGAGCCGAGAACGGAATGTTTTCGTAGATGCGCCCTGGCAGCGTGTAGCCGACGTAAATCAGCGCTTGTATAAAATCGTAGTCGCCTTCAAGTTCACCCAGTTGGTCCACCAGCGCAGCAATAGCATCCAGCGAGACAATCACCAGCAGCACCATCCCCACCGCGCCGATTACAGTGCGGGCAATGTAGTTGTTTAGCTTACGCATGACTGGCGCCTCCCTTCATACGGCGAGCCTTGAGTGTTAATCGCCAATAGGGCCAGAACAGCAGTAACAGCGCCATCAACAAGGCACCGGCGTGAACGCCCCAAATGCTCAACCAGGGAGACACATTACCGTCTTCCACCGCGCCGCGGGCGCCATTGAGAGAGACCAGATAAATAATGTACAGCAGAATGGCGGGGATCATTTGCACATAGCGTCCCTGCCGGGGGTTGGTTTTACTGAGAGGCACCGCCAGTAACGTTACTACAATCACCAATACCGGCAGAGAAAAACGCCAATGCAGCGCGGCAATGTCTTCTGTCGAGTTGGACTTCAGCAGCGTGGTGGTTGGCAGAGAGTCCGCCTTGACGTTTTCATTCTTACTGGGCTCGTCGTTTTGCAAAACCTGAAGGTAAGAATCGAATTTCACAACCTCATACTGAGCTTCACCGGGGTTGCCGCTATAACGGTAGCCGTCATTTAATTTGAGGTAGCGCTGTCCGGTTTCCGGATCGGTCACCTGCTCACCGGTTTTCGCCGTCAGTATCGCCAGACCAGAACTGGAATCAGAGCTGGAAGCTTGCCCTGACTCTTTAGGTGAACTGCCCATCTCGGCCATAAAGACTTTCTGCATTTCCTGATGATCATTCACCAATCGTTCTGCGTAGGTGACGCTATTGCCGCTGCTGGTAGTCTGAAAGCGCGCCGGAGACATCATCTCCAATTCGCTGCGCTGCTTTTGGTTATCCAGAATGGCCGTGGCCTTGGCAATGCCAGCCGGGCTGATCCAGAGACTGAGCACAGCGACGAAGATAGCAACAAGCCCCGCAGGTAACATGCTGTAGGTGACCAGGCGTCGCTGGCTCATCCCGCAGGCGGACAGAACCGTCATCTCGCTGTCCATGTACATTCGGCCATAGGCCAACAGGAAGGCGATGAACAACCCCAGTGGCAAAATCAATTCCAGAAAGCCCGGCAGACGGAAACCCATAATGGCAAACAGCACATCCGGATCGAGTTTGCCAGCGGCAGCCTCAGCCAGATATTTTACAAAACGGCCGCTCATGATGATCAGCAGCAAGACGCCGCTGACCGCAACCATACTCACCATGACTTCACGAGCCAGATAACGAAAAATAATCAAAAGTAAGACCTGCCTGTCGCCTGCTGTGTACACCCTTGTCATGACTGACACCAATCACGACTAAAGGTTTTGCTCGAAACCTTACATAGCGTACACTAATTTGTTATTGCCTATGTCAGTAACTGCCGGGCATTATCCCGTAAACCAACTTTTTTGTCTTGGGGAAGGACCATGGAATTTCAGGCTAAAACCAGCTCACCACTCACACAGCGCACCGCATGTCTGGTGTTGCCAATCTACGATAACAGCAAACTGTCCGGCGTGACCGCTGAGCTGAACGATGCCTGTGACGGCATGATCGCCAAACTGGTCAAACAGGGTGACATCAAAGGCAGTGTCGGAGCCACCCGCACCCTGCACGGTCTCACTGGCTGCAAAGCGGATCGTGTCATTTTGCTGGGGCTGGGTAAACAGAACGAAGCACTGACTGCTGAAAAATTCGACAAAGCGATCAAGAAGGCTGCCGCGGCCATCAAAGCCACGCCCGCCAAAGACGCTACCGTGTGTCTGGACGATGTAACCGTTGCCGATCGCGACGACGCCTGGAAAGCCCATCAGACCGCCAAGCACTTCACCGATGCGACCTATCAATTTACTCAGCTGAAGAGTAAAAAAGCACCAGTCATTAACCTCAAGAAACTCCATTACGCCATTGCCGACAAAAAGCTGCAAAAAGCGGTCTCCGCGGCACTTACCCGCGGCAACGCCACAGCCATAGGTATGGCGCTGTGCAAAGATCTGGGCAACTTGCCCGGCAACGTCTGCACCCCAACTTATCTGGCTGACGAAGCCAAGAAGATGGCTCGCGGCAACACCAAACTGACCGCCAAAGCCCTGAACGAAAAACAAATGCGCGATCTCAAAATGGGATCACTGCTGTCTGTATCCGCTGGCAGCGAGCAGGAAGCGCGCCTGATTGTTCTGGATTACAAAGGTGGCAAAAAGAGCGACAAGCCCATTGTACTGGTCGGCAAGGGCATTACCTTCGACACCGGCGGCATCAGTCTGAAACCCGGTGCTGGCATGGACGAGATGAAGTTTGATATGTGTGGCGCTGCCAGCGTGCTGGGCACCATGAAAGCCATCACCGAGATGAATCTGCCATTAAATGTGGTTGCGGTTGTTGCCGCAGCTGAGAACATGCCTGGCAGCCGCGCCACCAAGCCCGGCGATATTGTGACCTCCATGTCCGGCCAGACCATCGAAATTCTTAACACCGACGCTGAAGGCCGTCTGGTGCTGTGTGATGCCCTGACTTACGCCGAGCGCTTCAAACCAAAAGCTGTAGTGGATGTGGCCACTCTCACCGGCGCCTGCGTGGTGGCACTGGGCAAACACGCCAGCGGACTCTACAGCAACAACGACGACCTGGCCGAGCAATTGCTCCAGGCCGGTCAGCGAGCGGGTGACAAGGCCTGGCACATGCCGCTGTGGGATGAGTATCAGCAGCAGCTGGACAGTAATTTCGCCGACATTGCCAATATTGGCGGCCCCGGCGGCGGCAGCATTACCGCGGCCTGCTTCCTGTCCCGTTTCACCAAGGCTTACGACTGGGCCCACCTGGACATCGCCGGTACTGCCTGGAACAGTGGTGCAGCCAAAGGAGCAACCGGGCGTCCGGTCTCTCTGCTGGTTGAATTCCTGCAACAACATGCCTCTTAACGCATGACCCAGATTGATTTTTACGTCCTGCCAGCACCCGCCGTTGAACAACGGCTGGTGTTTGCCTGCCGTCTGGCTCAGAAAGCGTTTCAGTCCGGCTCAAAGGTGTATATCGCGGTCAACAACGCCGAGGATGCCGCCGAGCTGGATCAGCGACTGTGGAACTTCCGCCCGGAGAGCTTTCTGCCACACGATTGCGAAGGCGAAAGCAGCCTGCAATCCGCTGTGGCTGTCGGTTTTGGTGACAGTTGCGGAGACCACCACGACCTGCTGATCAACCTGAAAGATTCCATTCCGGACTATTTCAGCCGTTTTCAGCGCCTCGCTGAAGTGGTCTGTCAGGATGAACAGGTGCTGGCTTCCACCCGCGAACACTACGGTTTTTACCGCCATCGAGGCTACCCGATTAAATCCCACAATTTGTCCCAGACCTAGCCCAGCTGATTCATACTGTTCAGGCTGATTTGTATCAGTATTGGCATCAGTTAACACTTCGCTGTGACGCATATGTTGGCGATAATATAAACAGTGTTAACATGGGTGCCACAACGGCATGCTATAACTGTATTGATTACCCCGTATCAGTCATTAACCACTCGTCACTCCGGTGACAAAGCCAAAAGCGTCAAGGTCGATGAGCGAAGAAAAAAAAGAAGCCCAAAAAGCCCTGCTGGGCGAACTGGAATCCATCAAAAGCCTCCTGTCAGAAGATGAATGGGATGATATTCCACTTCTGAACGACCCTCTGCCCCCCTCGGACGCAGACAACACTGCCGATGACCCAGACAGCTCATATCCACAGAACAACTCGTCTCAAAACGAAGCGACATCACCTGAAACGACTTCACCAGCCACGCCCATATCCTCAAGAGAAACCTCGGACATCGACGCAGCCGTCGATAAGCTGAATTTCGACCTCAACCTGGAATCTGAAGAAGACTATCCAGAGAGCTCTGAAGAGGGCTATATCGAGAACTCTGAAGAAGGCTATCTCGAGAGCTCTGAAGAAGACTATCCAGAGAGCACTGAAGAAGACTATCCAGAGAACGAAGCTGCAGATTTCGATGACGATAACTTTTATGAGGGTGACGATGCTGAAGAAACCTACGAGACGAAAAACAGTTACGAAGCCGAAGAAGACAACTCCGCGTTAAACTCCGACGAGCCTGAAATATTCGCCGAAGATGAGCTGTTCGATGAAGATGAGCTGTTCGATGAAGTGCCGGTACTGGACGAAGTCTACGTCCCGGAAGACAGTTCCAGTGAGCCCGAGGTTCCCGACGAACCTGAAACGGAGTTCGCCGTCGAAGACAGTCTGCCAGACGACTCCGCACTGGAAAATGGCACTGAAGTGCCTGACCTTGCAGCTCAGTCAGACAGTGAGGAAACAACAGCCAGTGCAGATCCCATCAATAACTCCGCTGAAGAATCCAATTCGGATGAAGAAACTCACTCAGATTGGGTAGAACCGCCGGCGGGTGCATCACCTGCTGCTGAAGCACCGTCCTTAACCGCAGGGGAAACTCCAGCTCAGGACGAACCCGCCCTGCCAACGGGCGTGCTGCCGGGGCAACGCAGTCTGTTCGACAACAAAGTCAGTAGCTCGGCAAAGAAGACAGACCAATCAGACAAAACCAGCAATCGTCCGGCACGCCCAGCGGTAGAACGTCGTGGCGAAAACCCTTTCCTGCCGGCACACATTCGCGAGCGACTCCATACACACAAGCCATTGCTGGACATCATCAAAGAGTCACCCCTGCCCACGGTGCAAACTCCAGCCCGTCCGGCACGATACACCGCGGAACACGCTAAAGCGGACAGCCTTAAAGAGAGCTTGCCTCCCGTATTACCACCGGAGAAATTGCATCACTTGGTAGAGGGCATCATTGCGGTGTATATGCCAAAGATTGAAGCAGAACTGAGAAAGCAGCTTCTGGAAACGCTGCAGGGCGAGGAAAAGTCGGACAAGGAATAGATTGTGTCGCACAGTCTGAGCAAGAGCATTTTGTCGGCATTAGACTCAGACACTACAGAAATAAAATCAGATGCAACAACACCAAAAAAGGCCGCTATGCGGCCTTTTTATTTCATCTAACCTGACTGTAATCCCTGAATTAAGAAGCCTCTTCAGCAGTGGTATACAAGGGCTTGCTCAACTCGGCCCAGTCAATATCGGCATCGTCCGGCAGGTTTTCAAATTCCAGAATACCCAGTTCTTCAAACTTTGGACGTATGTTATCGGTCAACAAACCAATACGACGCAGGTTCGGGATCACGCGCTGAAACAGCAACTTGCGGAAGTGTTCCATGCCACCGCCGGCCAGGAACACCACTCTGGCTTCCTCTTCGTCCCAGCCGAAATGACGAAACACTGCGGTAGGCACCAAACGCTCACGACTGACCAGACAAGCCTGATACGCAAACTCAGCCCGCTCTTCCCGCTCCTCATCTGTCAGCGACTTAACATACTCCGCCAAATAATGAATACCAAACGCCACATGACGCGCTTCGTCCCGAATGATCAATTCCAGCATGTCTTTCTTAAAGCCGTTTGGATCCACATATTCTTTGGTGGTGTTAAAAGCTGCCAAGGCCAAGCCTTCGATAATGACCTGCATTCCGATAAATTTCAGATCCCAACGCTCATCACTGAGAATTTTATCGATGATGTTTTTCAGAGCGCCATCAATTGGGTACATGATGCCGGCTTTCTTCTGCAAGAAGCGATTAAACGTTTCAACGTGACGAGCCTCGTCAAAGGTCTGCGACGCGGCATAGAGTTTGGCATTGTAGGTTGGCGCACAAGACACCAACTGAGAGGCCACCAGCAGAGCGCCCTGCTCACCGTGTAAGAACTGTGAATCAGTCCAGGCTTCTGAATGTCGTAGAAACTCTTCTCGTTTTTCCTGACTCATGTCCAGAAACGGCTTGTACTCAGAGAAGCCACTCATAAACACTCGGACTTCGTAGGGGGCACTGCCAATCGGTTTATCCCAGTCGAGATCCAGGTCTGCGTTCCAGTTGAGTTCTTTACCAAGATCGTAGAGCTTTTTGATGCGATCTTCGTTGATGTGGTAGTCCCAGTTAAAACTGCCTGTCAGTGGCGTTTTAAAAATTTCCGCAACTTCGTTGACCGCGGTTTCATCAAGGTCGACATCGGTGTGATCGACTTCAATTTTTTGCGCTTCTTCAAAAAAACGGATCTGGTTTGGCGTATGCTCTACAAACGTGGCACTCATTCAGTCTCTCCCTGGGTTTATTATGCGTATGCCTCAAGTTTTGCTTGCAACCGGACGTTACACAAGGTTATCTTGAGCCATGTTGGAAGTCATTTCAGGCCACCGTCACTGGAGCCTTGAGTCATTCAACGAAATTTGCCCTATAAAATCAAATAAATACTCGAATTCTAATAAATACGTCAGAGCCTAAGAAAACGTCTGCACCTCAAGCAGGAGCAAATAATGAAAGAACGGGATCTACCCATCAGCTACGCGGCAATACTTGTGGATGTTGCCTGTGAACTGGGCGCATCGCGCCAGGAACTTCTACACACCGCGGGGTTAACCGAACAGGAGCTGCAAAACCCAAATGCACGCTACCCCGAGGAACAATTTCGTCAGTTGCTGCAGGCCGGTATTAAAGCAACCGGCAAGCAATCACTGGCGCTGAGATTTGGTCAGCGACTCACTCTCACCTCCCACGGTGTTTTCGGGTATGCGGTGATGAGCTGTCGCAATATTCATCAAGTCATCGACATCCTTACCAAGTATTACCGGCTGTTACTCAACAATGCCTCGCTGACCGCAAAAAACGAAGGTGACCGTGTCTATATCGAGTTCCAGCCGACCCGCGATCAACTGCTGGATCGCCAGCAAGATACCGAGCTGTTCATTGCCGGTTTACTCAGTGCCATCAAACACCTGCTGCACACCGACCACATCAATGCAGAAATTGAGTTGAGTTATCCGGCACCAGCTTACGCGGAGGATTACCGTGAAATTCTCGACTGCCCAGTGTCATTTAACCAAAAGAGCAGCAAGGTTTTCTTCCCGGCCAGTTTGATGCAGGAAAAGCCCGAATACGCCGATCCGGTGATGCTCAAACTTTACGAGCAACAATGTGAAGAGCTGCTGTCACGCATGAAAAGCAGTGATGGTTTGAGGGTGAAAGTGCGGGAATATCTGGTGGCTGCACAGCAACAGTTCCCAAGCCTGGAACAGGCAGCACAGCATTTTCACATGAGCCCGCGAACATTTCGTCGTCGACTGAGTGATGAAGACGTTTCTTTTCAGAAGATTTTGGATGAGGTGAGATTGGAACTGGCGGAAACCTATCTGCGAAACCCGGCACTTTCTGTCAATCACACGGCAGACTTACTGGGCTTTCACGATGTCTCCAACTTCCGTCGCGCTTTTATTCGCTGGAGCGACGGAACCTCACCGTCGGCATTCAGAAAGCAGCACGTCCAGTACTGACTGGACATGCTGCTAGCCGTTCGAGATCAGTGATCGGCAAGAGTGCGTTGATGTTCTTGTTGATCACGTTGCGCCTGGAATTGATGCAACCCCGCTTCCACGGCATCCCACGACACCAATTTGAAGTTTTGACGCGCCGCTGGCATCCGATTTCGGCCATCCTGAACCACCAGCAATCCCTTATCAAAAGCACCGCCAAGATCAGCACTGGTCACAGCCAGACCATCGGTTTCTGAACTGCCGTCAATACCCAACTCCGCATTGGCTTTGATCCGGAAACGTCCAATATAGTCATTGGTTTTACGGTCGTACAACACATAAGCGTTATCACCCTGACTGGACACCACCACATAACCCTGACCGTCTGCACCGGTATAAAGACTGATGCCTTCCACATCAGCGACTAAGTGGCCATTGGCGGTTTCGTCCATCAGTTTCAGCTCAGCAGTACCTTCCGCTTCCAAATCCAGAGTCCAGATACCGTGGTCCTCTTCACCGGCGTAGAGGCGACCGGTTTCATCATCTGCCACACACCCTTCCGGCTGGCCGTTTAGAGTAAACTCACGCACTTTTTCCCCATGAACGGTGTCACCTTCGGCAACCAGACGCCACTGCTGATACAACCCGTCTTTGTTATTGGCGAAAGCATAAGTTTGTCCGGTTTTACGGGATGTGTACAAACACCCACCATAGGGGTGGCCCAGACTACCGTCCATGATATCTCCGGCCACAAAGGTAAGCTCACCCGTTTGTTGATCGATGGCGAAAACATCCAGGTTTTCTGTGCTGCGATTGGTTGCTACCGCGAGGTCAACCGGTCGGGTTTCACCATCCACCTGCAAATCAAAGTTATAGCGGACATCCACGTTGTTGACGTTCCCTCTGGGCAAGAACTGTTGCTTTTCCCCTTTCAGGTTATATGTCCAAAGCCCTTGTTTCTTATCTGTCGCAACAATCAAACTGCGACTGGCGTCCTGGCTGTTTACCCAAACTTCAGGATCGTCGGCCGCATCGCCATAACTGTCAACAACATCCGTCTGAACCACTGGCAATACGTTGTAGGTATCACCGCCTTTGGTCTCACGTTCGGTCAGAGTTGCCAGACTGTCACTGTTGCCCGAGAGCATCTGCTTGCCTTCATCGGTCATCGCCCACCAGTGCCACTGACCGTTTTCATTATTCAGAACAGCCACACTGGTTACGTCCTCATTAGCATCGGCCATCAGGTTTGCCGACGACAGAAGACTACCTTCCGGTGAATACAACACAACTTGTACAGGATCGGGGGTGGTCGCAAGAATAGAACCGGAAGCAGGCAAAACCTGAAGACTGGTCGGGGCCTGATCAAGACTCCCCGCAGGCGATACCGCCGCCAGCAAACGTCGCTCCTCGTCTTTTTCTTCATCGCTGTTCAGTGACAACAAACCCACATCGCTCTGGGACCAGTATAGTTTTTCACCTTGATCATCCACGCTACACGCGACAACTCCCTCACCCAACGCCACTTCTCTGACGGTGGTGGATGTGATTTCGTTGTCTGAA
>NZ_CBFIHX010000089.1:0-14831 GCF_965662505.1 Pseudomaricurvus sp.
GAGAGACTCGTCACTATGGGGTGGAGTTACAAGCTGCTTATGTGTTTTCGCCGCAGTGGGATTTGACGACGTCATTAGCCTGGGCTGAACATTCCGTTGAGTCTGCCAGCCTGCTAAACGGAAACGATCTGTCAGGCAACGATATGGACACGGCACCCGAGTGGCTCGGCAGTGTGCAATTGCACTATCAGCCCACGGATCGTTGGTGGTTTGAGTTGGCCGCGGTGTATATGGATAACTACTATCTGGATGCGGAAAACGAGCACGAATACGACGGTCACACGTTGTTGAACGCTATTGCCCGGTATCAGTGGGACAGCAGTTGGAGTGCGCGGTTGCGTTTGCATAACCTGACGGATGAACGCTACGCAGAGCGGGGCGATTACGCCTTCGGTAGTTACCGCTACTTTACCGGTGAAAACCGTGCGGCTTATCTGGAAGTTCGTCGCCAGTTTTAAACTCTTTATTTTGGCTCAAAGGTTGTTTTATTCGAGCCGGGATCCCTTATTTGAGTCATGATCCCTGGTTTTCGCGATATTGCCCTGGTGTCATGCCGTGCCATTTTTTAAAGGCGCGGTAAAAGGCGCTGGGTTCGGTAAAGCCCAGCAGGTAGGCTGTGTCAGTGATCGTCAGCTTGGGTTGCTGCAGATAATCCAGTGCCAGTTGGTGACGGGTTTTATCCAGCACTTCCTGATAACTGCTTTTTTCTTTTGCCAGCTTGCGCTGCAGCGTTCTTTGGCTAACTCCCAGTTTTTCGGCAATGCGGGCTTTGTCCGGTTCTTGACCTAACAGGGATTCTGCGATCAGTTTGGACACTTGAGCAGTCACCGGAGCTTTATGAGTGGCGGCGTTAATGATCTTTTCCGCCCGCTGCTTCATCAAGTCCAGAATTTCATGGCTGGCGTGGGGGATTGCCGTGTTTTCCAGCTCTCGCGGGAACAGCATAAAGTCTGAACTCTGTTGGTAGCTCACCGGGCACTGAAAAAAATCGTCAAATCGTTGTTTGTGTTCCGGTTCAGGGAGACACAAACTGACGTGAGTCGGAGTGTAAGCGCTGCCCACCAGCCAGCGTCCCAATACCAGGTTTGCTGCAATCAAGGCGCAACTGCGAATAGGTGATATGGGCGAATCTGGATTCACCGGCAAATATTGTATGTTGAGATTCTCATCGTCCCGCTGCAGCGCAAAGCTCCCGCCTTCGCCCGCCGAGCGTTGATACGTCACCATGGCATCCATGGCTTCACCGATGGTGCGGCTGTTCATCACTATATAACCGGCCACACTGAAACTGGCGGGTTGTGTGTGCTCTGCAAAGGCCAGTGGAAAACCGTCATCGCCACTGATCTGATTGGCCAGCTGCCAAAAGTGTTCCTGTTTGAAAAAAGGGATGCGATTTTCGGTTTCAAGCAATAAGGCGGGATCAATGTCTGCTTGCAGAAGCAGATCATTAATATCTGGTACTGCGTACTCTTGCAACGCCTTGACCAGGGTCTGGGTCAGGCTGACGCTGACTTGCAGGTCGGAGTTGGGCGACGCTTCTGGATTCATTATTAGGATCGTTTTGGTAAGGTGCTGTCAATTAACGTGCATCGATGAAGATGCTATAGATTATAGACCGCTGCGGAGTTGAACGGACGAGTGGCAGCTTCTTTTTATCTTATCAGCGCCAATGTTTTTCCCAGGCGTCCATCACGCGCCGCGGATACCAGTATTGCCCGTAGCTGCCGTTGTAGCGAGCCAGTGCTTCCACCAAGCCGCCGTTGGCTTTGTTGAGATAGTGTTTAAGGATGGTGCAACCGTAAGTCAGGTTGGTGTCGATGTCGGTGAGGTTGTCTTCCGGATGGCCAATTTCATTCTTCCAGAAAGGCATCACTTGCATCATGCCCTGTGCGCCGGCACTGGAGACGGCAAAGCGATTGAAGTGGCTTTCTACTTCAATCAGTGCCAGGACAATCTCCGGCTGCAGATCCGCTCGGCGAGCAGCCCTGTGAATACGCTGTAACAAATCCATGCGCTCTTCAGGATCTTTAATGAATTTGCCGAGATTGTCCTGTTTGGAAACCAACCAGACTTCTGCGTCAAATCGGTCTTCAAAACTGTCGCTGTTCTCAATGGCGTGCTTCAGAAGTTCTCGCAGCTCATCGTCCACCGGTTGTGGTGTCGCGTCCTGAGCAGTGCTCAAATGGCTCAACATCGTCAGACTCATGAGAAGCACGAGTCTGGCGATGGGTGATGAGAGCTTCTTTAGCAGTATGGGCAGCATGATAGTGTCAGTTGACCGCTGTCTTCAGTACAGAAAACAGGTCATCCAGAGCAACTTCCTGCTTGTCGGTGTCGCGACGACCTTTGTATTCCACCGTGCCGGCTTCGAGGCCGCGGTCACCGACCACGACTCGATGGGGAATGCCCATCAATTCGGTATCAGCCAGCATGACGCCCAGACGCGCTTTTTCTTCGTCCATAAACAGCACGTCGTAACCGGCTTCGGTGAGCTGGGCGTAGAGCTCTTCACATTTGGTGCGAACGGCTTCTGATTTGTTCATGTTGATTGGCACCAGGGCAATCTGGAAAGGCGCAATGGCCTCTGGCCAGATAATGCCGTTGTCATCGTAGTTTTGCTCAATGGCTGCAGCAACCACACGGCTGACTCCAATGCCGTAGCACCCCATCGTCATGACTTTCTCTTTGCCGTTTTCATCCAGTACGGTAGCGCGCATGGCTTCGCTGTATTTGGTGCCCAGCTGGAAAATGTGACCAACTTCGATGCCGCGTTTGATTTCCAGAGTGCCCTGGCCGCAGGGGCTGGGGTCACCCACTAAGACGTTGCGCAGGTCGGCTGTAGTGCCAACAGGCAGGTCGCGCTCCCAGTTGACACCGGTGAAGTGATAGCCATCTTTATTGGCACCACAGGCGAAATCAGACACAACCGCTGCACTGCGATCCACCAGTACAGGAATGTCCAAATCAACAGGACCAATAGAGCCCGGTTTGCATCCCAGCACTTCCTGGATTTTGGCTTCTGGTGCGAACGTCAGGGGCGAGGCTACACCCTCCAGTTTTTCCGCTTTCAGTTCATTCAGTTCGTGATCGCCGCGCAGTACCAGAGCGACCAGTCCTTGATTGCCGTCTTCATCCGCTTCACCCAGCACCACCAGTGTTTTAAGCACTTGCTCGGGAGAAATCTCAAGGCTTTTTGAAACGTCTTCGATGGTGTGTTGGCCGGGCGTGGCGACTTTGCTCTTTTCCTGACTGGGAGCAGGGCGTTCTTGCGCCGGTGCAACCGCTTCAGCCAGTTCGACGTTGGCGGCGTAATCACTGCCGGTGCTGAAGGCAATATCGTCTTCACCGCTGTCGGCCAGTACGTGGAATTCGTGGGAACTGGAACCGCCGATGGAGCCGGTGTCGGCCAGTACTGGACGGAAATCCAGACCGATACGGTTAAAGATGCTGCAGTAAGCGCTGTGCATCCGGTCGTAGGTGTCTTGCAGGCATGATTGCTGCAAGTGGAAGGAGTAGGCGTCCTTCATGGTGAACTCGCGGGCGCGCATGATGCCGAAGCGAGGGCGTACTTCATCGCGAAACTTGGTCTGGATCTGATAGAAGTTGGCCGGCAGCTGTTTGTAGCTTTTCAGTTCGTTGCGAATCAGGTCAGTGATGACTTCTTCGTGAGTCGGGCCCAGACAGAAGCTATTGTCATGGCGGTCGTTAATCCGCAGTAATTCTGGACCGTACTGTTCCCAGCGGCCGGATTCCTGCCACAGCTCAGCGGGTTGCACCACGGGCATCAGGACTTCCTGTGCACCAGCGCGATCCATCTCTTCCCGTACGATGGCTTCCACCTTGCGGAAAACGCGCAATCCCATGGGAAGCCAGGTATACAGGCCGGAGGCCAGCTGGCGAACCATGCCGGAGCGCAGCATCAATTGGTGGCTGATGGCGACGGCGTCGGAGGGGTTTTGCTTGAGGGTGGCGATAAGAAAACGGCTAGCGCGCATGACGTATATGCATCTCTACTGAGTTGAATGAACGAGTGTATTGACCCTTTTGGCTCTATCGGCCGGGGAATAGTCCCCTGTGGTCGCCAGAGCTAGGTTAATTCCTGTAAGGGGGGTATTCTAAAGGTGTTGTTAAGTTGGGGAAAGGAGGAAACCTGAGATGTCTGAACTTGACGTGAAGTTGAAATTTGAGCTGGATCCGCAGTTGCAGAGCGATTCTGTGATTTTGGGAGAGTTTCCGTTATCTCTGGTACTGATGAGTCGGGACGCCAATTACCCGTGGTGCATCCTGGTTCCCCGCAGGAAGGGGGTTTACGCCATTCATCATCTGGCTGAAGAGGATCGTCAGCAGTTGATGCGTGAATCTTGCCATTTGGCAGAGGTGATGGCGGACTTGTTTGTGCCTGATCGGATGAATGTGGGGGCTTTGGGGAATGTGGTGGCTCAGCTGCACATGCACCACGTCGCCCGGTTTAAGGACGATCCAGCCTGGCCACGGCCTGTTTGGGGTGCGTTGGAGCCCAAGGCGTTTGCCGACGATGAGCTGAAAAGTCGGGTCTCCCGTCTGCGCAGTGCGCTGGCCGGGGATGACTTTACCCTCCCTGAGTGACTGCTTTGCTCTTACCTCGTTCTCGAGCATTTAGCCCCGTCCTCGAGCGCTTAAAGAGAGGATGTTGAGGGGGCATTCTTGAATTTGAAGGCCTAAACGCAAAAAACCGCACTCTGAAGTGCGGTTTTTTGTTTTATGACGTAATGAATCCGGGGTGCGGATTATCAGTCGGCCATGTCTTTCAGCTTTTTCAGCGGGCGGATTTTAACCTGAACGCTGGCTGGTTTGGCGGCAACGTCCATAAGCTCACCGGGCTTGAATGGGTTGGGGACGTTTTTACGGGCTTTTTTGGCAGGCTTTTTAACGGCGCTGATTTTCAGCAGGCCTGGCAGCACGAATTCACCAACGGCGCGCTTCTTGATGTGACCTTCGATCATATCGCTCAGCTCATCCAGTACGCTCTGAACCTGTTTTTTGCTCAGTTCGGTATTTTCTGCGATCTGGGTCAGCATTTGAGTCTTGGTGTAACGGTCTTTTACGGCTTTGATTTTTTTCTCAGCGACTGGAGCTGCTTTTTTTGCGGTGGCTTTCTTGGCGGGTGCTTTCTTGGCAGGTGCTTTGCGAGCGGCCATGAGTGAATTCCTTTTGGTTGTGTTTGAAGTGTTATTGTTGGCCTTGGGCGGCACAAAAAAGCCTTTATTTATAGGCTTAAAAGGTGCGGTTAAACCGCTGAACCTATGTATAAAGGATAAAACGGATACTGGCAACAATAAAAGCGATAAAAATACGGTAAAAAGTCGTTTTTTTAAGGAGGAGGCAGAAGTTGTTACTGAAAAAGCGCTTAGAGGTCTGTTTGTGCGACTTGGGCGTGGATAGATCCGGATTTACCGATGATTATATCTGCGCGCCAGATTGAGCCATTAAAGGGGGCTTAAGTCTTCTTTAACCGGAGGCTCTGGCTGGGGTATAATGCGCGGTTTTGGTGGGCTTAGTCCCTTTGATGTCGGTGTCCAGCGTCTTTGCTGGCTGAAGTTGAGGTCTGCGTTATGCCGATTTATGAGTACGAGTGTCGTGCCTGTGAGCACGAGATGGAAGCTCTCCAAAAGATGAGCGATGCTGCGTTAACGGAATGTCCGTCCTGCGGAAAACCCGAATTGCGCAAGAAAATTTCTGCAGCCGGATTTCGTTTGTCCGGTGGCGGTTGGTATGAGACGGACTTTAAGTCCGGTGGTAAAAAGAAAAATCTGGCAGGTGATTCGGGTTCCGGTTCCTCAGGTTCCAGTAGTGGTGGCTCTTCGAGTGCACCGGCCAGCAGCAGCTCAGGTGCTGCCAGTTAGAGTCTGGCACCCTCCTGAATTTGACATATAAGACAGTGACTAAATAGGAAAGTACTTATGCGCACCCAGTATTGTGGCGCTTTGAATGCCTCTTTTATTGATCAGGAAGTTACCCTCTGCGGATGGGTTGACCGTCGACGCGATCATGGTGGCGTTATTTTTATCGATCTGCGCGACCGTGACGGTATTGTCCAGGTGGTGTTCGATCCCGACGCGAAAGAGAACTTTGAGACCGCCGACAAGGTACGCAGCGAGTATGTCCTGCAGGTGAAAGGTCGAGTCCGTGCCCGCTCTGAGGCCACGGTCAATCCCAACATGCCTACCGGTGAAGTTGAGCTTTACGGTCTGGAAGTGACCATCCTGAACAGCGCTGAGACCACACCTTTCCCGCTGCACGACAAGACTGTCGGCGAGGAAGTTCGTCTCAAGTACCGCTATGTGGATCTGCGCCGTCAGGAAATGCAGGATCGCCTGCGTTTCCGTTCCAAGGTCACCAATTCTATCCGTAACTTTCTCGATGAGAATGGTTTTCTGGACATTGAAACCCCAATTCTGACTCGTGCAACGCCGGAAGGTGCTCGTGATTATCTGGTGCCATCCAGAACCCACGAAGGCAAGTTCTTCGCACTGCCACAGTCTCCACAGCTGTTTAAGCAGTTGTTGATGGTGTCTGGCTTTGATCGCTACTACCAGATCGCCAAGTGTTTCCGTGATGAAGATTTGCGCGCAGACCGTCAGCCAGAATTTACTCAAATCGATATCGAAACCTCGTTTATGAGCGACGAGGAAATCATGTCGGTCACTGAAAAGATGATTCGTCAGCTGTTCAGCGAGTTGAAAGGCGTTGAGTTGGGTGAATTCCCACGTATGCCCTTTGCGGAAGCCATGCAAAAATACGGCTCTGACAAGCCGGATATGCGCATCCCGCTGGAACTGGTGGAAATTAAAGACCTGCTGACAGACATCGATTTTAAAGTCTTTGCCGGTCCAGCCAACGATCCCAAGTGTCGTGTAACGGCATTGAAAGTGACTGGCGGCGCTTCCATTTCCCGTAAGCAAATTGATGAATACACCAAGTTTGTGGGTATCTACGGTGCCAAAGGTCTGGCCTGGATCAAGGTTAACGAAATCGAAAAAGGCGTTGAAGGCCTGCAATCACCCATCATCAAGTTCCTGGGCGATGAAGTGACCATGAATGTGATGGAGCGTACCGGTGCTCAAAACGGCGATATCGTCTTCTTTGGTGCCGACACTATCAAGGTTGTGACCGAAGCCCTGGGCGCGCTGCGCTGTAAGGTGGGTGAAGATCTGGATATGTACACCTGCGAGTGGGCACCTCTGTGGGTCGTTGACTTCCCTATGTTTGAAGAAATTGATGGCGGCGTAACCTCCCTTCACCACCCGTTTACCGCGCCATCCTGTTCCGCAGAAGAGCTGGAAGCCAACCCTCTGTCGGCTCTGTCCAGAGCTTACGATATGGTGCTGAACGGTTGCGAGCTGGGCGGTGGTTCTGTTCGTATTCACGATCAGACCATGCAGCAGACAGTATTCCGTGTACTGGGTATTGGTGAAGAAGAGCAGCGTGAGAAGTTTGGCTTCCTGTTGGATGCTTTGCAGTACGGTGCGCCACCGCACGGTGGTTTGGCCTTTGGCTTGGATCGTTTGATCATGCTGATGACCGGTGCCAGTTCCATTCGTGACGTTATCGCCTTCCCGAAAACCCAGACCGCAGCCTGTGTTCTGACGGATGCCCCGGGACAGGTGGATACCACTCAGTTAAGCGAGTTGAACATCCGCCTTAAAAAGAAAGAGACCAAAGCGTAAGCGAGTCGTCTGAAGGCACGATGCGAAATGAACGGGAGGCTGTGAGCGCGAAAAGCGTTTGCACCTCCCGTTTTTCGTTCTGGGGTGTGTTCTATAGGGCTGACGCGGATAAAGGCTTCACTTGACCTGTCATGGGTTTCCCGACACACTAACCACTGGATGAAAAAACAGTATTAAGGTGCGGCGGGCTATGGCGCTCATTCTGGGGATTGACCCCGGTTCAAGAAAAACCGGTTTTGGCATTATTAACCACGTCGGCTCGCGCTATGAGTATGTGAGCAGCGGTGTCATTCGTATTCCGGATTTAAGCTTGCCTGAACGCCTGAAAATCATTTTTGATTCCATCACGGAAATTATCGAAGAATATTGCCCACAGGAAATGGCGATTGAACACGTCTTTATGGCAAAAAGTGCCGGCTCGGCCTTGAAGCTGGGGCAGGCGCGTGGTGCTGCTATAGTGGCTGCGGTGAGTCAGAACTTGCCGGTGTCCGAGTACGAGGCCCGGAAAATCAAGCAGTCTGTGGTAGGCAATGGCGCGGCTGATAAACACCAGATGCAGCACATGGTGAAGGTTTTGCTGAAACTGCCATCCGAACCACAGGAAGACGCCGCCGATGCCTTGGGGGTGGCTTTATGTCACGCCAACACACATCAACACTTAATCAAAGTCGCCACGGCAAAAACCTTTCGTCGTGGGCGCATGGTGTAAGTATTATGGTATAGGCTGGCTTCAAGCGTTGGCCTGCTTATCGATAGAGGAAATCACAGTTTATGATCGGACGTCTGCAAGGGCAGTTACTGGAAAAGAAAGCACCTGAGGTGCTGGTGGACGTTAATGGTGTCGGTTATGAGGTGCTGGTGCCGATGACGACTTTGTATCAATTGCCGGAGCTCGGTGGCAACGTGACTTTGGCGATTCACTTCGCGGTCAGTGAAAACTCTCAGGCACTCTACGGCTTTTACGATAAAAAAGACCGGGAACTGTTCCGCACCCTGATTAAAGTCAGCGGCGTTGGCCCCAAAATGGCACTGGCGATTCTGTCGGGCATGGAGACTGACCAGTTGGTGAGTTGCGTGATGGAAGATAATGTCTCGGCGCTGGTTAAGGTTCCCGGTGTCGGTAAAAAAACCGCAGAACGCTTGATGATTGAGCTTAGGGACAAACTGAAGACCTGGCAGGTGGCTCACGCGCCTCTGGCTGAAATGGAGGCCGCCAGTCAACCGCGGTCCGGCAGTGGTGAAGACGGTAACGATATTGTGGCTGAAGCGGAAAGCGCCCTGGTCGCTCTGGGTTATAAGCCTGTAGAGGCAAGCAAAATGGTGGCTGGTGTGCTGCGAGCGCACAGTGTTACCCGCAGTGAAGAGCTGATTCGATTGTCTTTGCGCAGTCTGTCCCCGGCTTAAGAGAGCCTGATTTATGATTGAAAAAGACCAGTTTTCCCCGGTTGAGCGAGTCGTCAGTGCTGAACCCCGGGTCATGGAAGATGTACAGGATCGTGCTGTTCGCCCGAAAAGTCTGGCGGAGTACGTCGGTCAGCCGGTGGTTCGTGAACAGATGGAAATCTTTATTCAGGCCGCCAAAGGGCGTTCGGAAGCTTTGGATCATACTCTGGTATTTGGCCCGCCCGGGCTGGGTAAAACCACGCTGGCGAACATCATTGCCAATGAAATGGAGGTGGATCTGAAGACGACGTCAGGCCCTGTTCTGGAGAAGGCGGGTGATTTAGCGGCGTTGATGACCAATCTCGAGCCCGGCGATGTGTTATTCATTGACGAAATTCACCGCCTCAGTCCCAATGTGGAAGAGGTACTGTATCCGGCGATGGAAGACTATCAGTTGGATATTATGATCGGTGAAGGACCTGCGGCTCGCTCTATTAAGCTGGATTTACCGCCTTTCACCTTGGTGGGTGCGACGACGCGTGCCGGATTGCTGACTTCTCCCTTACGAGATCGTTTTGGTATTGTGCAGCGTCTGGAATTTTATAATGTCACTGACCTGACCCACATTGTCACCCGTTCGGCGAGCTTAATGGGTGTTGAAATTGACGAGCAGGGCGCGTTTGAGGTTGCACGTCGCTCGAGGGGGACACCGCGTATTGCCAATCGTCTGTTGCGTCGGGTGAGAGATTTTGCTCAGGTTAAGGGCGATGGTGTGGTGTCCCAGTCGATCGCTGACCAGGCTCTGAATATGCTGAATGTCGATGAGCGCGGGTTTGATCATATGGACCGCCGCCTGTTGTTGGCCATGATTGAGAAGTTCGCTGGCGGGCCGGTCGGAGTGGAAAGCCTGGCGGCCGCTATCAGTGAGGAGCGGGACACCATTGAGGATGTTCTGGAGCCTTATCTGATTCAGCAAGGGTATATGGCTCGCACCCCTCGCGGACGAGTTGTGACCCCGATGGCTTATGAGCACTTCGGTTTTGATTTGCCAAAACGTTTTCAGGCTGAGACATGATCGGTGGTCTGATCCTTGTCGATCACTCTTTTTTACATTGTTAAGTTGGCATTCATATTTCTGTGTCAGAATCTCACCCGTCCATAACTGTCATGCAATTTTCAGGGGCAAATCTTTAGGTGTCAGAATCAGAGTTTTATCTACCTGTCAGAGTCTATATTGAGGACACCGACGCCGGTGGGATCGTTTACTACGTCAATTATCTGAAATATATGGAGCGTGCTCGCACCGAGCGAATGCGCAGTTTCGGCTTTGACAAACCCGCCATTCTCGAAGACGGCAAGCTGTTTGTTGTGCACTCAGCAAACGTTCAGTACCTGCGTCCCGCTTTGTTGGATGATGAGTTGACGGTGTCAGCCGGGATGGGTAAGTTGGCGCGCACTTATATCATCTTCAATCAGGAGATATTGCGCCAGGGTGAGGTGATCTGCCGGGGAGAAATAAAAGTGGCGTGCGTAGAGCGGTCTACCATGAAGCCAGCTGTTATCCCCGATATCATCCGAAAAGCTCTGAGCTGATTGCGTTGCTTTGTTTTTTTGAATGAATGGCTCTGAGGAGTTCCAGTTGCTTGTCTGATGATGAGCGCCTGCTAGATACAAGCTCGCGGTATCAAGTTTCTCCATTCATTAATGTCAAAACTTGGTTAAACTATGGGCCTGTAAAGGACGAGTCTGACAATACGTGCCGTACCGATGGGACACTTACCCGCAGGTGCAAATTCCAAACCCTAGAATTCTGAAGTGCGAGCGCAGGTAAAGGCAAGGTAGAAGAAGTTGTCTGAAATGCCCTCGCAACACTCAATAAGGATGCAATGGCCATGGCCGAGAGTGAATCATTATCCATCTACAGTCTGATTTTGCATGCCAGCTTCCTGGTGCAAATGGTGATGCTACTACTGTTTCTGGCATCGGTCGTCTCCTGGGTCATGATCGTTCAGCGGGCTCGCTATCAGAATCACGCCCGGGCTGAATTCGAACGTTTCGACAGCATTTTCTGGTCGGATAAAACCGATTTGCCGCAGCTTTACCGCGAGGGTAATGCGCGTGCGGAACACCAGCCTATCGAAGGGGCAGAGCATATCTTCCGTGAGGGCTTCAAAGCTTACCGACGCTTGAGTCAACAGTCCGGGGCAGACGCAGATGTGATTATGGAAGGCGTCCAGCGTGCCATGCGTGTGGCATTAGCGCGTGAAGAAGAAAAGCTTGAAGCAAACCTCCCGTTTCTGGCCAGTGTGGCTTCAGTAAGTCCTTACATCGGTCTGTTTGGAACCGTGTGGGGGATCATGAATTCCTTCCGTGGGTTGGCCAATGTGCATCAGGCGACACTGGCTACCGTAGCACCGGGTATTTCCGAGGCACTGGTCGCGACGGCGATGGGGCTGTTCGCAGCGATTCCTGCGGTACTCGCTTACAATCGTTTCTCGGCTCGAGCTGAAACCATGGTTAACGGCTACGAAAACTTTGCGGAAGAATTTACCGCTTACCTGCATCGTCAGGTTCACAGTTCTCACTAGGGGCGCGGTATGCTTCGACGAAAGGTAAAGAAAAAGCCCATCGCTGAAATCAATGTGGTGCCTTATATTGATGTCATGCTGGTATTGCTGATCGTGTTTATGATTTCTGCACCTTTGTTAATGCAGGGTGTCAAAGTGAAGTTGCCCGCGGCACCTTCGGCTCCTTTGGATGATAAGCAAGATGAGCCTTTGATCGTGTCAGTCGATGCGAATGGCCAATACTATTTGAATCTGGGCGATGAGAAAACGGCCAAACCGCTGAAAGAAATCACGGATATGGTGACGAAGATTCTGCGCCAGAAGCCTCAAACTCAGGTGCTGGTGTGGGGCGATCAGACGGTTGATTATGGCATTGTGGTTGCCATGATGTCGGCGCTGCAAGGGGCGGGTGCTGAATCCGTAGGTTTAGTGACCGAGCCACCGGAGCTGTAGGCGCTTTTTATGACGTCTGTCTTTCAGAAAGCATCCAGGGCTGTGGCGACATGGTTTTCCGGTCGCGGTCCAAATCAGGGCAGCTATGCTGTGCCGATTGCGATCAGTCTGGTTATGCATGGTGTTTTGATCATCTTTGTTGTTTGGGGTTGGCAGACAACTGCCGCGCCGAAACAAAAGGTCGTACCAAAATACGTCGAAGCGACGTTGGTAACCATCGAGCCGAAGACTGTTAAGCAGGCCGCCTCCAAGCCTAAACCCAAGGTTGTGGATATGTCGGCCAAGCGCCAGGAGCAGCAGAGGCTCAAGGCCGAACAGGAACAGAAGAAGCGTCTGGCCCAAGAGAAAGCCGAGCGCGAGCGCCTGCGCAAGCTGGCGGAAGAAAAAAAGCGCAAACAGAAAGAGCTGGCGGAAAAGAAGAAAAAGGAACTGGCTGAGGCCGAAAAAAAGCGGCTTGAGCAAGAGCGATTAAAACAGCAGAAGTTGGAACAGCAACGCAAGCAAGAAGCGGCTTTTGCCGATGCGTTGGCCGAAGAAGAGGCCATGCTGAGCGCCCAGCAAGATCAGGTTACGGCGCAAAGTTACGTCGCCATTATGGCTCAGCGCATTGAGCAGAACTGGAGTCGACCACCTTCAGCCCGGAAAGGGATGAAGTGTGAGCTGCAAATTCAGTTGGTGCCAACCGGTGAAGTGGTCAATGTTGTTGTTCTCAATGGTAGTGGCAATGCGGCGTTTGACCGGTCTGCCGTGGCGGCCGTGAAAAAAGTGGGCCGTTTTGATGAGCTGCAAAAAGTATCGTCGGATATTTTTGAACAATACTTCCGGCAGGTGACGATACTGTTTAATCCGCAGGACTTACGACTGTAAATACGGATTTGTTCTGCGGGCAGAACATATTTCTATACAAAGACAAAGGATTTAGGGAACCATGCGTGTATCTAAGGTTGTCATATTGTTAACGCTGACCGCGTTGTCGTGTCTGGCGCGTGCGGAGTTAACCATTGAAATCACCCAGGGTATGGATAACCCAACCCCCGTTGCGGTTGTTCCTATGGCCTGGTCTGGCCCTGCGTTGGGGGAGAATGTCTCCGAAATCGTTGAGGCGGATCTGAGGCGTAGTGGTCAGTTTCGACCGATTCCCAAAACCGATATGTTGTCATTCCCCCGTACTGAGGCAGACGTGTTCTACCGGGATTGGCGCATTTTGGGGTCAGAATATTTGGTGCTGAGCCGGCTCAGTCAAACGCCAGCTGGGGGTTACTCGCTGGATTATGAGTTGTTTGATGTGCTTTCACAGAAAAAAGTGCTGCAGCGCAATGTCAGTGGCGGACCCGAAAGTTTGAGGGACTTGGCGCATGCAGTGAGCGACGCGGTGTATGAAGCTGTCACCGGTATTCGCGGTGCTTTTTCAACCAAAATGATTTATGTAGAAGCCTTTGGCAATACAAAGTTTCGCTTGATGTTGTCTGATGCGGATGGTGCTCGAGAGAAACTGTTGCTGGAGTCTAAGCAACCGATTATGTCTCCGGTATGGTCGCCGGATGGCAAGCAGGTTGCTTATGTTTCATTTGAAACCGGACGCCCTGCAATATTTCGTCAAGTGATTGCGACCGGAGAGCGTCAGCAGCTAACCAACTTTAAAGGCCTGAATGGCGCGCCAGCCTGGTCGCCTGATGGCAAGAAGTTAGCGCTGGTGCTGTCGAAAGATGGTAACCCTGAGGTCTACACGTTAGACATCGCGTCGGGTCAGTTCACGCGAGTGACCAAACACTTTTCTATTGATACTGAACCGAGCTGGATGAAAGATGGAAAAAGTCTCACTTTTACGTCTGATCGCGGCGGTAAACCCCAGATTTACCAAGTAACACTTGCCAGTGGTCGCATAGAACGCTTAACCTTCGAGGGCGATTATAACGCCAGAGCGAGAGTTTCGCCTGACGGTAAAACACTGGTCATGGTGCATCGTCAGAACGGTGTATTCCATATCGCCACTCAGGATATTACCAGTGGTGACATTCGAATCCTGACGGAAACTCATTTGGACGAGTCTCCGAGTATCGCACCTAATGGTGCAATGCTGATGTACGCAACAAAGTACCAGGGCAAGGGTATTCTTGCGGCGGTCTCACTGGATGCAGGGGTGAAGTTCCGGCTACCGTCTAAGGAAGGGGATGTGCGGGAGCCAAGCTGGTCACCTTATTATTAAAAAACGCACTACTTATTATTAAAAACGTACTAAAGAGTTGTTGAAAGCGGATTCAGGTTATATCCTGTGGGATAAACTTGGTTTGAGCCGTGTTTTAACGATTCCTACTACAACAATTGAATTACCAACGTTAAATCTCTCATTAGGAGTTAGATATGCTTTCTACAGGATTGAAGCAAAGTCTTACCCTGGCACTGATTATGGCGGCTCTGGCTGGCTGTTCCAGTACCTCTACTACGGATCAGGATGCATCAGCTAATGATGCAATGAACACCGGAACAGCTCAAACCGGCGGCACCTCTTCAACAGATACCATGGATGAAGCCCAGGTTCTGGACACTATCTTCTACTTTGGCTTTGACCAGTCCACACTGACTGCTGATGCCCGTGCAAACCTGACTGCTCACGCAGCTCAGTTGAAAGCGGCTCCTAGATCTGTCCGTCTGGAAGGCCACACTGATGAGCGTGGTACTCGTGAATACAACATGGCTCTGGGTGAGCGTCGTGCCAAGGCCG
>NZ_CBFIHX010000090.1:0-14545 GCF_965662505.1 Pseudomaricurvus sp.
GACTGGCCTGCTCTGCCAGGCTCTCCTGCTCTTTGACCAGCGCTTCGATCATACTCAAAACAGGGTCTACCGCCCGATATAGCTCCAGATCCACATAATTACCCATGCCGTAGCGGGATTGCTCCTCGACAAACCCCTGCAGACTGGCAATGCTGGCCTTGGCGTTGTCTATGGCTTGCGGGTGCGCCGCCAGAATGGCCTGTTCCTGCTCGGTCAGCGGCCCCGCAAGATAGACGGCCCACTCGGCCTCCAGAGCTTCAGCAGCCTGATCCAGGCCTTTTTTGGCTTCATCCCAGAACATCATTTGCGCACGGGTTTTGTGCGCCAAATCCACCACCCCCTGAGTGTATTGACGGGAGATCCGGTGCAGCCGCCAAACCGGCACCAGCCGCTCCTCTTTCATCCGTGTTGTGGTTTCAGTCACTGTAGAGAGTGATGTCACCCCCAGCGCGGCAATAAACAATCCGGCCAACAGCGGAATTACGGTCAACAGGATAAGTTTGGTGCGTACTCTTAACGTCATACGAAACTGCCTTTTTCGTGTCGGGATCAAGCCTGAGAAAGGGTCGGGCTGGTATTCATTTCGGCAGAGTTTGGCTTTCTAAAATGAACTTTTTGTTACAAAAGCAGGCGCTCACAAAAAGAAATATGCGCCACTTGATTCACCAGTCCCACCCCGACACCCACAACAAGCTGACCCAAAAACCCGAAAAACGCGTATACTTGCTCGTTTGCAACTTTTGCCCTGTGGCCTTTGCTTTCTGGCGTACTGCTTGTCGATACCGTGCTTTTCAATACTGTGCTTTTCGATACAGTGCTTTCTGACATAGCGCTTTCCAACATTGGCCCTCTCAAACTAACTGGACTGGATTTTCTGTGGATACGATTTACGTTCGCGGTGCGCGCACCCACAACCTGAAAAACCTGGATATCGACCTTCCCCGGGACAAGCTGATTGTCATCACTGGCTTGTCGGGGTCCGGCAAGTCATCCCTGGCGTTCGATACACTCTACGCCGAGGGGCAGCGCCGCTACGTGGAGTCCCTGTCCACCTACGCCCGTCAGTTCCTGTCCATGATGGAAAAACCCGATGTGGATCACGTCGAGGGCCTGAGCCCGGCCATTTCCATCGAACAGAAGTCCACCTCTCACAACCCACGATCAACCGTGGGGACGATTACCGAAATCTACGATTACCTGCGCCTGCTGTATGCCCGCGTCGGTGAGCCCCGCTGCCCGATCCACGGTGAGCCGCTGGCCGCACAGACCATCAGCGAAATGGTGGATCACGTACTGACACTGCCGGAAGGCAGCAAGATCATGCTACTGGCCCCCGTGGTCCGGGACCGAAAAGGTGAGCACTTGCACACCTTCGAGCAGTTGCGCCGCGACGGCTTTATCCGCGCCCGTATCGACGGCGTGGTGGTCGATCTCGACGACACGCCGGAGCTGGACAAGAAGAAAAAACACACCATTGAAGTGGTGGTTGATCGCTTCAAAGTCCGCGAGGATCTGCAAGTCCGTCTCGCCGAATCCTTCGAAACCGCCCTGCAACTGACAGACGGCACTGCCGCCATCAGTTTTATGGACGGCGAAGAAGACGACCGCACCTTTTCCGCCAAACACGCCTGCCCGGTGTGTGATTACTCTCTGACGGAGCTGGAACCGCGACTGTTCTCCTTCAATAACCCAGCCGGTGCCTGTCCCAGCTGTGACGGCCTGGGGGTAAGCCAGTTTTTCGACATCAAGAAAGTAATTCAATTTCCCGAGGCCTCGCTGGCGGAAGGCGCCATTCGCGGCTGGGACCGACGCAACTTTTACTATTTCCACCTGCTGAATTCCCTGTCGGATCACTACGGATTCTCCATCGACACCCCGTGGCAGGAATTGAGCAAAAAGCACCAGGACGCCATTCTTTATGGCTCTGGCAAAGACGTTATTAATTTCAGTTACACCAATGACCGAGGCGACGTTCATCAGCGCAATCACACCTTTGAAGGGGTGATTAACAACATGAATCGCCGCTACAAGGAGACCGACTCCCAGAGCGTGCGCGATGAACTGGCCAAATACGTTTCCAGCCAACACTGCCCGGAATGTGAGGGCACCCGACTGCGCCGCGATGCCCGCAACGTCTTTATCGACGAGCGCACCCTGCCGCAGATTACCGAATTACCGGTGGGCGAGGCCTACGACTATTTCGACACCCTGCAGTTGCCCGGTGCACGCGGCAAAATCGCAGACAAGATCCTCAAAGAGTTGCGAGACCGCTTCCGCTTTCTGGTGGATGTGGGCCTGAACTACCTGACGCTGAACCGCAGCGCCGAGACACTCTCCGGCGGCGAGGCTCAGCGTATCCGTCTCGCCAGTCAGATCGGCGCTGGTTTGGTGGGCGTGATGTACATTCTCGACGAACCCTCCATTGGCCTGCACCAGCGGGACAATGACCGCTTGCTCAAAACCCTGATTCACCTGCGGGACATCGGCAACACCGTAATTGTGGTGGAACACGACGAAGACGCAATTCGTCAGGCGGACTACATTCTCGACATTGGCCCCGGCGCCGGTGTTCACGGCGGTGAAGTGGTCGCCAAAGGCACGCTTAAAGAAGTCATGGGCAATCCGAAATCGCTGACCGGCAAATACCTATCCGGCGAAGTCCAGATCGAAGTCCCGCCCAAGCGCACACCCTATCCGGAAGATAAAGAACTGATTCTGGAAGGCGCTACCGGCAACAACCTGCAAGATGTGACGCTGAAAATCCCGGCTGGACTGATGACCTGTGTCACCGGCGTATCGGGATCGGGCAAGTCGACGCTGATCAACGCCACCCTCTATCCACTGGCAGCCACCGAGCTGAATGGCGCCACGACACTGACTGCAGCTCCGCACAAAGCCGTTCACAATATGGATTTGTTCGACAAGTGTGTGGACATTGATCAAAGCCCCATCGGCCGCACCCCACGTTCCAACCCTGCTACCTACACCGGTATATTCACCCCCATTCGGGAACTGTTTGCCGGCACTCAGGAAGCACGCTCTCGCGGTTACAAACCCGGACGTTTTAGCTTCAATGTGAAAGGGGGTCGCTGTGAAGCCTGTCAGGGCGATGGCGTGGTCAAGGTAGAGATGCACTTCCTGCCGGATGTCTATGTGCCCTGTGATGTGTGTAAAGGCAAGCGCTACAACCGCGAAACCCTGGAAATCAAATACAAGGGCAAGAACATCCACGAAGCGCTCGACCTGACCGTGGAAGACGCCCGCGAATTCTTCGATGCCATCCCTTCCGTGGCGAAAAAACTGCAAACCCTGATCGACGTGGGCTTGTCCTACATTCGTCTGGGGCAGGCGGCCACCACCCTGTCCGGCGGTGAAGCCCAGCGGGTGAAACTGGCGAAGGAACTGTCCAAGCGGGATACCGGCCAAACCCTGTATATTCTGGATGAACCCACCACCGGCCTGCACTTCCACGACATTCAGCAACTGCTGAATGTACTGCACCGCCTGCGCGATCACGGCAATACTGTGGTCGTCATTGAGCACAATCTGGATGTCATCAAAACCGCCGACTGGCTGATAGACTTGGGGCCAGAAGGTGGCAGTGGCGGTGGTCAGATCATCGCCACCGGCACACCGGAAGATGTCGCCAAGAATAAAAGCTCCCACACCGGGCACTTTTTGAAGCCGCTCTTGAAGCCCTTGCCGAAACCGAAAGCAAAGCCAAAAGAGAAAGCGATGGAGAAACAGAAAGTGACGGAAAAAAAGAAAGCAACGGCGAAGAAAACTAAAAAGTAACCGAGATTGCCATCCATTAACCGGAGGTTCCTATGACACGTTTTGGTATTTTGCTTTTATTACTGATCGCGGGTCTGAGCCACGCCGATGATGGCACCATTCGAGGAAAGGTCATCGCTGTCAGCGGCGATGATGTCGGGATTCGCCTGACACTGGATTCCGGCCTGCCGCCGGAGTGCCAGACATCCTCCGGCTCAGAAATTTTGGTGAAACCGACCTACCCGGGCGTATTCCACCTGGCTCAATCCTCTTTAGGTATCAACGTCGAAATTCAGGCTGATTACGAACCACTGCAGCGAGAGTGTGTGGCCAAAGAAATTACGCTCAAAGCCACTCCCTGAACGGGAACTCCTGAACGGGAACTAAAGCTTTTGGGAAACACAGGCCTTTCGAGAAACCCAGGCCTTTCGAGAAACAAAGCCTTTTAAGGCCTGCGAGGGACCAAAGGTTCCAGCAATACCGGAACCAGGGGTTTAAGCGGTTTTCCGAGGGAAAACTGCTGCACTTCCAAAGGCTCTGACATCAGCGCCGAAACCGTCAGCGCACCAAAAACTCTTTCGTCCCCGGCTTCACTATCCCCCTGCTGAGAAAACTGGAATCGATAACTGCACCAGTCCACTGCGGCCGAATCCGTTATCGGAAGAAACTCAGTCGCCAATTCCGCTGCCGAGATTCCCTGTTTGCGGGCTTTAAGATAGCTTTCCTTCAGGGTCCACAATTCGTAGAACGCCTCCCGACATTCTTCGTCCGATAGAGCATCCAGCCGTCGGCATTCACCCTCAGAAAAATATTCAGCCGCCAGTTCGCGGTAAGAACGTTGCTTGCGGGGTGATTCGATATCAACCCCCAACCGGCAGTTATATCCCACTGCACAGGCCACCCACTCACCACTGTGGGACAAATTAAAGTCGATACAGCTCGCAGCCGGGCCTGTCAGCGACAGCCAGTTTTCGTCATCCAGTTCAAAAGTGTGTTGCTCCGCCCAGTCGGGTAACAGGTGCGTCAGCGCGACCCGCAACAGGTAATGCCCCGCCAGGTATTCACGGCGGCGGCGCGGAGACTTGATGGTGAGATAGAGGGCTTGTTCGGAGGCAGATAAGATCGGCAGGCATTCTGTCAGTGTCGTATCCCCCAGAGGAGGAACACGCCACACCCACAACATCAGTGGAGGATGTGGCTTATTCACATGACAGACTTTTGGCAAAACGGCTTATTTCAGGGTAACCACAGTGCCTTTCAACGCCACACCGGCCATAATGGCGCCCGCATGACACTCGTAATCGGAGTCACTCATGTATTCGTTTTTCTTGTAGAAGCTGTGAATATTCACCACGGCGTTGCCGCCTTCTGACAGAGCACGATCACGCAACGCGATCAGAGCAGACAAGAACACCCAGCGGCAAGCCTCTTCATCGGACTTGTTGAAGGCGTTGGTTTTGCGGTTGGCGACAAAACTGCCTTTGGCATCGGTATAGCCAGGTGCTTTCTCACCGAAATAGAATTTGACGCCTTGATTGAGCTGTTCTTTGGCCGCAGGGGCGTTCAGTGCCTCCTGCAACGGCAGAAACAAGGCGTCATCACGGGCCATTGCGACGTCAGATATGGCCAAAAGGGAAACAATTACAATCAGGGAACGAGTTAACATGGCAGCATCCTTACTGGGATTCCAGCAATAATTTAAGTGAAATATAGTCCAGCTCAGTATAGTCATTTCATACCTGCAGGAAAACCAGAGACCTGCAGCAATTGACGCTTGCCTCGACTTAATGACACGGTAAAATAGCCTCCTTTTTCTAGATGTCCTTATATTTGGTGGGTCATTACGCTGGCTGACATTCATTAAACACCTGCGCACGCATACTGAGGTTGCATGAGCCCCCTGACAATAACAATAAAAGCCTGGTCTGCATGGGCTCCTGGGTTACAAACTCCGGAGGATTGGCAGCAATGGGCGGCAGGTGAAAAAACCATGGAGGGAGACGCCCCTCCCGACGTCAAAGCCATACCGGCGATGCTGCGCAGACGTTTGAGCCCATTGGGCAAGATGGCACTTTCGACCGCCATCCCTCTGCTAAAAGAGACAGATTCCGGCGTGCCCACGGTGTTGGTTAGCCGTCATGGCGATCTCCATCGCACCGTTAATCTGCTGCAGGATCTCGCCGCCGGTGAAAGCCTCTCTCCGACACACTTTAGCCTTTCCGTACATAACGCCATTGGCGGGCTGCTGTCCATCGCCCGCAAAGACACCAGCAGCATGACGGCTCTGGCCTGTGGTTTTGACGATATTTCGACTGCACTGCTTGAAGCTCAGGCCATTCTCACCGAACAAGACTGCAAACAGGTGCTGTGTCTGATCTACGACGAGCCGTTACCGGCTCTCTATCAACAGCAGCAACCCGCACTCCCGGATCATGCTTACGCAGTGGCTTTTTTACTGGGTACGCCTTCCCCGCTCGATACGTCATCCAGTCACACGTCGGCAGAACCCGAAATGTCTGTCCTGCAATCCGAGATGCCTGTCCAGCTTGATCTGTGTCGACGAGATACGTCTGAGTCTTCAGCTGAAGCTTCACGACCACAAGCTTTGTCGCTGCTGCGCTGGCTGATTACGACCCCTCGCACCGCTCCACTGACCCTGACCGGCTCGCGCAACAGTTGGCGGTGGTCCTCATGCTGACCACGGTGAATAAATACTGGCGAGTCATGGCCACCGGCTTTTGCTTTCTCACCTTTGGGCTGGGCGGGCTGGTTCTGACACTTCTCGCCGTACCAATACTCTACCTGCTACCGGGTGGACCACTGCGCCGCGAACGACGCGCCAAAGCCGTCATACACTACGCTTTCCGTGGATTTATGGAGCTGATGCGCTGTCTGGGTATCCTGACCTATACCGTGGAACAGCGAGAGGCCCTGAATCGCCCGGGACAGCTCATCGTCGCCAATCACCCCACACTTATTGATATTGTCTTTCTGATTGCGTTTATCAAACGCGCAGATTGTGTGGTCAAGAGCAGCCTGCTGCGCAATCCCTTTACCCGCGGCCCCATTGGCGTAGCCAATTACATCGCCAATGACAGCTCCGAAGCCGTGCTCGCGCTGGCAGAGCAATCCTTTAAACGGGGCAATAGCCTGATTGTGTTCCCCGAGGGTACCCGCACCACTCAGGGACAAGACCTTTCCATGCAGCGGGGAGCCGCCAACATTGCCCTGCGTTGCGATTGCGAGGTGACACCAGTGGTTATCACCTGTGAACCCAGTACACTGACCAAGGAGCTCCAGTGGTATCAGGTTCCTGAACGCCCCTTTCATATTTCTCTCACGTTGAAACCGACCATATCCATGATCCCCTATCAGCAGGAGAAAGCGGTATCATTAGCCGCACGTAAATTAACCCGTTTTTTTGAAGACTATTTTACCCAGGAACTCGTCAGCCATGACCGAATTAGAACAGGAACTCAAGCAACTGATTATCGACACTCTGGATCTTGAAGATATCACCATTGACGATATCGATAGTCAGGAAGCCTTATTTGTCGAAGGGCTGGGACTTGATTCCATTGATGCGCTTGAGCTGGGCCTGGCTCTGCAGAAGCGCTACGGTGTCAAGGTAGATGCCGACTCAGAAGAAACCAAGAAGCACTTTGCCAGCGTTCACAACCTGGCATTGCTGGTCAATTCACACACCAACGGATAAGGGTGATGACAATGATGACGAAAGACACCATTGAAGCAAAAGTCAGGGAAATTCTTGTGGAGCTGTTTGAACTGGACGCCTCCGACATCACTCTGGACGCACAACTCTACGATGATCTGGACATTGACAGCATTGATGCGGTTGATCTTGTGGTTGAATTGAAAAAGATGACGGGCAAGAAGATCAAGCCAGAAGATTTTAAGACCGTGCGCAGCGTAGGGGATATCGTCAATGCCGTCGAAGAGCTATTGACCAGCGAATAACACGTTTAGCCTGGCGTGCATGAATACGGTCTTCACTGGCCGTTTCCTGTCCCGTTGATCACTGCTGCCAGCCATAGCCATCCATCATAAAGACGAACCATAGCCACCCGTCATAACGACGAGTCATAATCAGAAGCCATCGCCGATGTTATTGCGCACTGTTATCGGGTTACTCACCCTGCTCTATCCGATCGCCGTCTATTATGGCTTGCAGGCGTTTGACGCCCGCTATCTGGTGGTTCTGCTTCTGGTTGTCGCCGCTGCCCGAATGCTCACCGCTGATAACAAAACCCCGCTCAACCACTGGCTTTGGCTACCCCTTTTGGGCCTATTGGCCATCTGGTCGTGGTTGACCAACAGTGCGCTGGGGCTGAAGTTTTATCCGGTTTTAGTGAATCTCTGTTTGCTGATTTTCTTTGCCTGGTCATTAAAAGTACCTCCATCCATGATCGAACGTTTCGCTCGTATAAAAGACCCGGAACTGTCTCAGCAGGGGGTTCGATACACCCGTAAAGTGACCGTTGTGTGGTGCGCCTTTTTTATCGCCAACGGCACTATTGCCCTGCTCACAACGCTCTTTGCATCCGATGCCATATGGGCCGCGTACAACGGGTTTATCGCATATATCGCCATGGGCACTCTGTTTGCGGGCGAATGGCTGATTCGCCAGCGGGTTATGAAGGCCTCCCATGATTGAAACACCCATGAAAAATTTCACCCCTTTGGAAACGCTGTTTGCCGCCGACCATTCAGCCGAGCTGCCGCTATTTCTCTCGCCGGACAAAAACATCATTACCTGGCAAGAGTGGTTGACTCGGGTTGTGCAATGGCGCCACATCATAAGTCAGCAGTCTGGAGATCGCTGGGCACTCTATCACCCTTGCGCGGCTGAATTTTCCGCCTGCCTGTTTGCTCTGCTGTCGTTGAATAAAACGGTATGCCTGCCCGGCAATCGTCAGCCGGACTTTGTCACGCGGTTATCCCATGTGGTGGATGGCTTTGCTGGCGACTTTGAGAAGTTGGCCCCCTCTCTGATCAGATCCGATTTGCCTCTGAGTACCGACGAGGATTTGGGTGCTCTCTCTGCATTGCGCGACATCACTCTGAACAACAGCACACCGCTTATCCAGGTTTTTACGTCAGGTTCTTCCGGCGACCCTCAGGCCATTGGCAAAAACCTTCGACAATTAAGCCAGGAAGTGAAGCACCTGCACATGCTGTGGGGAAACCATCGCCAGGCCCTGGTAACCGGCACCGTCAGTCACCAGCACATTTACGGCTTGCTTTTCCGCGTACTTTGGCCGCTGGCTGCGGGCTGGTGCTCAGATACCCACCCCTGTGAATATTTCGAAGAACTGGCGCTGCGTCATATTTCGGATCAAGCTGGCCTTATCAGTCAAGCCGAGCGTTTCAATCAAGCTAACTACGCCGGGCAACCTGAACCTGTGGGACAACGTCCTCGCCTGCTGATTTCCAGCCCGACGCATTTATCCCGGATTCCGGTCATTCTCGACGCTGCCGTGACAAACGGCCTGGCCGCCATTTTCAGTTCCGGCGCGCCGCTAATGCGATCGGACAGTCTGCACGCGAAAACACAATTGGGTACAGGCGTGCTGGAAATATTTGGCAGCTCCGAGACCGGAGGCATAGCCTGGCGGGAACAGCACGATAAAGACACCGATTCTCTCTGGCAACCGCTGCCGGAAGTAGATGTGCGGCTCGCGGCGGACAATACAGAGACTGCAAACGCTCAGGACCCTGATTGCCTGGAAGTACGTTCCGCGCACCTACTGGACGATCAACAGTGGTATTGCACCTCGGACCGGGTACATTTTGGCGACGAGCGCCTTGGTAACAACGAGCATCTTGGTAACAACAGGCATTTTGCGTTACTCGGAAGAGCAGACCGTATCGTCAAGGTAGAAGGCAAAAGAGTGTCTCTTGATGAGATGGAAGGTCTGCTAATGCAATCTTCCTGGATACAACAGACGCACCTGTTGCAGTTGACTGGCTCCCGTTCGGAATTGGGAGCGGTTATCGCACTCACCGAAGAAGGCAAAAACGCCCTCAAAGAACACGGCAAGCGTGCCATCAACATGCACTTCAAAGAGCACCTTCTGTCCTGTTTTGAGCGCCCTACACTGCCGCGCAAATGGCGTTATATCGAAGCACTGCCAGTGAACACTCAGGGCAAACTACAGAGAACGGCTTTGCTAAATTTATTCAAAAAAACCAAACCGGAAACCGAAGCACTGATTTCAGAGCAAAAGACAGATCTGCCTACGACGCTTTCGACCCATAACGCGTCAGGAAAACAAACACGGGAATTGTTTATCCCCCATAATCTGCGCTACTTTGACGGACACTTTGATCAAGCACCCATTTTGCCTGGTGTGGTGCAGATTCATTGGGCAGAGCATTTTGCCCGCACAGCTTTTGCTCCAGAAGGCGAATTCCTGCGTATGGAAGTGATTAAATTTCAAAAAGTGATTACGCCGGGAGATACCGTCAATCTGGACCTCACCTACGATTCGGCAAAAAATAAAATCACCTTTGCCTATCATTCGCCTCGTGGCCAGCATTCCAGCGGACGTATTGTTTTGGAAAAGCAGGACACAACAGTATGAACGTCACTGCTGCGGAAAGGACATCCGAACCACAGGTGTTTAACCCTTGCATTCTGATTCCTGTTTACAATCACGAGAAAGCCGTTGGCTCCATTGTGGAGCGCCTGATCAATACAGCCCCGATCATTCTCGTCGACGATGGCAGCAGTGAAATATGCCGTAAACGTCTGGAATCCATTGCTGAACATTACGACTCTGTAAGCCTTATCCAACTGCCACTCAATCAGGGTAAAGGCGGCGCGATGAAAGCGGGTTTCCAATACGTCTTACAACAAGGCTTCAGCCACGCTTTACAAATTGATGCCGACGGACAGCACAACACGCAAGATGCCGTGACGTTTATAGACCAGGGCCAGAAGCATCCGCGAGCAATTATCTGCGGCTACCCAATTTACGACGACAGCGTACCCGCACTGCGCTATTACGCTCGCTATCTGACCCATGTGTGGATATGGATCAACAGCCTTTCCTTTGCGGTTAAAGATTCCATGTGTGGATACCGGCTCTACCCATTGCGGTCAACCGTCGACATTATCGATACAGAAACCACCGGCAACCGTATGGATTTTGATTCTGAAATCATGGTGCACTGGGTTTGGCGCAACCTGCCAGTGATCAACCAACCCACCAAAGTCTCTTACCCGGAAGATGGCATTTCCCACTTTGCCCCCTGGCGCGACAACTATCTGATCAGCAAAATGCACACCACCCTGTTTTTCGGCATGCTGCTACGACTGCCCAAAATCCTGCGCCGGCGCATGCAAGACAGACGCCGCACCCATCCATGTCACAACGATGGGTTTTCGGAGAAATAAAGCTATGGCAAAGCACTGGTCAGAAGTTCAGGAATCGGGAGCCTTACTGGGCATCCGCATCATGTTTTTTACGTATCGCTGGATCGGGCGCTGGGCTTTCACCCTGCTACTCTATCCGGTGATCGCCTATTTTTATTTCACCAAGAAAACATCACGGCACGCCTCTGAAGATTACCTGATGCGCGTACGCCAACAGGGTGGCCTGCCAACAACGGAATCAATACGGCGACAGAGTTTTCGGCATTTTTTGCAATTCGGCCGTGGTCTGCTGGACAAGCTGGCAGCATGGACCGGCGCCTTCCCCTACAAAGATGTCGCCTTCCACAACCGGGATGACTTTCTCAGCATGGTCAACAAAGGCAACGGGGCGCTGGTAATTGTCTCCCACCTCGGCAACATCGAGGTATGCCGGGCACTGGCCGAAGAAAGCCAACACGTTCGGCTCAACATTCTGGTTCACACCAAGCACGCGGAAAATTTTAATCGTGTGATGAAGAAATTGGACGAAAAGAATCACCTCAACTTGATTCAGGTGACTGAAGTTTCTCCCGCAACAGCCATCATGCTGCAAGAAAAATTGAATGCCGGAGAAGTGGTGGTGATTGCAGGTGATCGAACGCCGGTCAACGGCGGCCGACAAACCAGTGTCGACTTTCTCGGATCTCCCGCGCTGTTTCCTGAAGGACCCTATATTCTTGCATCCGTGCTGCGCTGTCCGGTCTATCTGATGTTTTGCAATAAAACAAAACGCGGCTACGAAGTATACTTCGAAGCATTTGCAGACCGTATACGTTTGGCGCGCAAACAACGCGAAGAAGACATTCGCCAGTGGGCACAGCAATACGCTGACCGTCTGGCGCATTTCACTCTGCGATTCCCGTTACAGTGGAATAATTTCTATCCATTTTGGGCGGCTTCAC
This sequence comes from Pseudomaricurvus sp., assembly GCF_965662505.1. NCBI lineage: Bacteria > Pseudomonadati > Pseudomonadota > Gammaproteobacteria > Cellvibrionales > Cellvibrionaceae > Pseudomaricurvus > Pseudomaricurvus sp. The sequence continues at coordinate 12,115 of NZ_CBFIHX010000090.1, forward strand.
CCCAGAGTTTCAACCAGAAGAAGTCCGACCACCCGAAACAAGATGTCGCTTTATGATTACTTTTGATAGCAGCCCGCTAACCATTGAAGATGTTGTCGCCATTGCCCTGCAACAGCAACCCGCTCAGCTCAGTGAATCTGCTGATTTTCGCAAGCGCATTGCCAAAGGCAGTGAATTTCTCGACCGTCTGTTAAAAGAAGACGGTGAAATTTACGGTGTCACCACAGGCTACGGTGATTCCTGCACCGTTACGATTCCATCGGAGCTGGTGTCTGAGCTACCGAAACACCTGTACACCTTCCACGGCTGTGGTTTGGGCAACCAGCTGACGCCGACCATGGCACGAGCCGTCCTGGCCTCGCGAATGGCGTCTCTGTGCCAGGGGTTCTCTGGCGTTAGCCTGGATCTGCTCACACAGATGGAAACACTGTTCAAACACGACATCATGCCCGTGATCCCGGAAGAAGGGTCTGTCGGCGCCAGTGGCGACTTAACCCCGCTGTCCTATGTGGCCGCCGTTCTGTGTGGCGAACGGGAGGTGTACTACCAAGGTGACATCAACCCCACCGCCGACGTGTTTGCCCAACTCAACATAGAACCCATTACGCTTCGCCCCAAAGAAGGTCTGGCCATTATGAATGGCACAGCCGTCATGACCGGCCTGGCCTGTATGGCGTATTCGCGGGCCCAGTACCTGTCAAAGCTCGCCACCCGCATTACCGCACTGTGCACACTGGCTTCCAAAGGTAATGCTCACCACTTCGATGAAGTGTTATTCAGCGTCAAGCCACACCCAGGTCAGCAGCGGGTTGCCGGTTGGCTGCGAGAAGACCTGCACGCTGGCGAACCACCCAGAAACCCAAAACGCCTGCAGGACCGCTATTCGCTGCGCTGCGCACCGCACGTCATAGGCGTGCAGGAAGACGCTTTGCCGTGGCTGCGACAACTAATCGAAAACGAACTCAACAGCAGTAACGACAATCCGATCATTGATGCCGAAGGCGAACACGTATTGCACGGCGGTCATTTTTACGGCGGTCACATCGCTCTCGCCATGGACACCCTGAAAAACACCGTCGCCAATATTGCCGACCTGTTGGATCGTCAGTTGGCCATGCTGGTCGACACCAAGTTCAATCACGGCCTGCCCTCGAACCTGTCCGGCGCACAAGGCGAGCGCAGCGCGATCAACCACGGGTTTAAAGCCGTGCAGATCGGCACATCCGCCTGGACCGCTGAAGCTTTAAAACAAACCATGCCGGCCAGTGTGTTTTCCCGCTCCACCGAGTGCCACAATCAGGATAAAGTCAGCATGGGCACCATCGCTGCACGAGATTGCCTGCGGGTTCTGCAACTGACCGAGCAGGTAGCCAGCGCCGTATTGCTAGCTACCTGTCAGGGCGTTGAGCTGAGAATCCGCCAACAGGATATTTCAGCAGACTCACTGGCTCCTGCCCTGGCCGACACCATTGAACAGGTTCGTCAGATCAGCCCGTTCCTGACGGAAGACAGAGCTCTTGAGAGCGAATTGCGCCAAACCGTGGCTGCGATTCAGGCTCAATCCCTGGCTCTTTACCCAGCCTGATCGATGCACAGGAAATGATTTTATGACGACAAAAGCTGACTTACACCAAGCCGAAGTTGAAATCACCATCCCATTCCACGACGTCGATATGATGGAAGTGGCCTGGCACGGTCATTACGCCAAGTATTTTGAAATCGCTCGCTGTGCCGTGCTGGACAGCATTGATTACAACTATCTGCAGATGAAAGCCTCCGGCTTTGCCTGGCCAGTGATCGATTTGCGAATTCGCTATCCGCAACCCACCGTCTTTGGCCAAACGGTTATTTGCCGTGCCCGCATCAGCGAATGGGAGAATCGATTGAAGATTGATTATGAAATTCGCGATAAAACCACAGGTAAACGCCTCACCCGTGGCCATACGATTCATGTGGCCGTGGATATGAAAACCAGAGAAATGTGCATGGAATCCCCGCAGGTCTTGTTTGACAAACTTGGAGTGGCATCGTGATGTCACCGCAGCCTATCCGCCACATCTATAGCTTGATCATATTGGTGGCAGGCCTGCTCTCAGCTCAGCTGAGCTTAGCCACACAACCTGCGCCAGAACGCACATTGGAAAGCATCAGCCAACAACTGGATATCAGTGAGCAGATACATGGCGATTTTATCCAGCGCAAATATCTGAGCATTCTGCCCAACCCACTGCAGTCCAGCGGCACGTTTACGTTTCAACCTGACTCCGGCCTGGTTTGGGAAACCCAACAGCCTCTGCCCAGCAAACTCACCTTCAGTCCGCAAGGCATTATGCAGGAACAGAATGGCGAACAGGTGTGGCTGGCACGAGCCGATCAACCTGGGGTCGCAGTCATTGGACAAATCATGGCGGCCATATTCACCAGCGACTGG
>NZ_CBFIHX010000091.1:0-14259 GCF_965662505.1 Pseudomaricurvus sp.
TGCATGCCCATCCAGAAACAGGTGGTCGCAGCAGAGGTGATGGTAATTCCACGCTCCTGCTCCTGCTCCATCCAGTCCATGGTAGCAGCACCGTCGTGAACCTCACCAATCTTGTGAGATAAACCGGTGTAAAAAAGCACACGCTCAGTCGTCGTGGTTTTTCCAGCATCTACGTGCGCACAGATACCAATGTTGCGGTAACGTGCGATGGGGGTAGTTCGTGCCACAGAAACAATCTCCAATAATCGTTTCATTCAAACGCCAAAAGGCAGCGATAGTAGCTGCCTTTTATTGCGCCTTTATTGCGTTTGGGCCTTTCGGCCCAGCTTTTCAGCCACGCTACACACTGACTAAGACTAAACTTAGAAGCGGTAGTGAGAGAACGCTTTGTTGGCTTCAGCCATGCGGTGAACGTCTTCACGCTTCTTGACTGCACCACCTTTGCTTTGGGATGCGTCCATCAGCTCGCCCGCCAGACGTTGAGCCATAGACTTCTCACCGCGCTTGCGGGAGAACTCTACCAGCCAACGCATAGCCAGCGCTTGACGACGTGCAGGGCGAACTTCAACCGGCACTTGGTAGGTTGCACCACCAACACGGCGAGATTTAACCTCAACCATTGGTGCAATTTTTTCCAGAGCATCATCAAATACTTCGATGGAGTCCTGGCTGGTTTTTTCAGCAACGATATCCAGAGCACCGTAAACGATACGCTCTGCAACGGCTTTTTTACCGCTGACCATTACCATGTTCATAAATTTCGCTAAGGTGACATTACCGTACTTAGGATCTGGTAATACGTCACGTTTAGCGACAACGCGTCTTCTTGGCATTTTACTTCGCCTTCTCTTCAGGGTTTGTCTAAGACAACGCTCTCACAACTTATGTCACGTTCACAATGCCGTCTGCTTGCGCCGACCTTACTGCTTCTGTTGATTTAACTATGAGCGCGCTTAGCCTTACTCGGTTCAACCGAAAACGTTAATACAGGTTCACAGCGTCTTATTTAGGACGCTTGGCACCGTACTTGGAACGACCTTGTCGACGGTCGCTCACGCCAGAGGTATCGAGGCTACCGCGAACAGTGTGATAACGAACACCTGGCAGATCTTTAACACGACCGCCACGAATCAGTACCACGCTGTGTTCTTGCAAGTTGTGACCTTCACCACCGATGTAAGAAGTCACTTCAAAGCCACTGGTCAGGCGCACACGGCAAACCTTACGCAGAGCTGAGTTTGGCTTCTTAGGAGTAGTGGTGTAAACGCGGGTGCAAACACCACGACGCTGAGGACAAGCTTGCAGAGCAGGAACGTCGCTCTTCTGAACTTTACGTTTTCTAGGCTTACGAACCAATTGGTTAATCGTTGCCATGAAAAATAACTCCAAAAACATTAATGCCTTAAAAAAACTAAGGCCAGTTAAAAATGATAAATGCGTCAATCACTCAACACATCCACCCCAATTTCTAGGGGTCGCGCATTGTACGGAACTTACAAAACTACGTCAACCGGCTAAAAACACACCAGTGATCGATTACACCCCAGAACAAAAAAGCCCCCGAAGAACGAGGGCTTTCGAAGCCGGTAGCTAACCACAAGCGAATGGCAACTGCTTGTCGCTAACTACCTGATTCAACAGGCATTTCTGCCATTAGCTAGCACTGGACTTGAGAGCCTCGGTCAACGCAGCTTCTACTTCCGCTGCCGTTGGCCCATCTGACTCAACCGCCATCTCGGCATCGCGCTGACGGCGACGTTCGGTGTGGTAAGCCAGACCCGTACCGGCCGGGATCAGACGACCCACAACCACGTTCTCTTTCAGACCGCGCAGGTGATCCATCTTGCCGGTTACAGCCGCCTCGGTCAAAACTCGCGTGGTCTCCTGGAAGGAGGCCGCGGAGATGAACGATTCGGTTGCCAGAGACGCTTTGGTAATACCCAGCAGCTGACGATCATAAGTGGCTGGCTGATGGTCATCAGCACGCAACTTCTCGTTCTCTTCCAGCACACGGTTGTATTCCGCTTGCTCGCCTTTAACGAAGGAGGAGTCACCCATGGAGGCAATTTCCACCTTACGCAGCATCTGGCGAATGATCACCTCGATGTGCTTATCGTTAATTTTCACACCCTGCAGACGGTAAACGTCCTGAATTTCGTTAGTGATGTAGCGAGCCAGAGCCTCAACACCCTGCAAGCGCAGAATATCGTGCGGATTGCTTGGGCCATCAGAAACAACTTCACCCTTCTCTACCTTCTCACCTTCGAACACGGTCATCACGCGATGCTTCGGAATCAGCACTTCGTAGTGAGTCGAGCCGTCTGGCAGTGGCTGGCCATCGTTAGGTGTAATCACCAGACGACGCTTGCCTTTGGTTTCTTTACCGAAGGAGATAGTGCCTGAAATTTCCGCCAAAATGGACGGCTCTTTCGGCTTACGAGCTTCAAACAAGTCAGCAACCCGCGGCAGACCACCGGTAATATCCCGGGTCTTCGAACTCTCTTGCGGGATACGCGCAATAATGTCACCGACGTTGATCTGATCACCGTTGGAGATGCTCAGAATCGCTTTCGAAGGCAGCATGTAGTGCGCAGGCACGTTGGTGTTGGCCAGGCTCAATTCAGCGCCGTTCTCATCAACCAGAGTTACTGCAGGCTTCAGATCTTTACCAGCCGCTGGACGCTCGGTTGAATCCAGAACTTCGATGGAGCTCAAACCAGTCAGGTCGTCCGTTTGACGGCGGATAGACAGACCGTCTTCCATACCGGCAAATACCACCTTACCCGCAACTTCCGTCACGATTGGGTGTGTGTGCGGATCCCACTTGGCGATGAACTGACCACCTTCAACTTGCTCACCGTCTTTCACGGTAATCTCAGCACCGTAAGGCACCTTGTAACGCTCACGCTCACGACCGTTGGCATCAGCTACCGCCAACTCACCGGAACGGGATACCGCCACCAGGTTACCGGCAACGTTCTCAACGACTTTCACGTTGATCAGACGAACAACACCGTCCTGCTTAATCTGTACGCTGTCGACCGCAGAGGCACGAGAAGCCGCACCACCGATGTGGAACGTACGCATGGTCAGCTGGGTACCCGGCTCACCAATCGACTGAGCTGCGATAACACCGACCGCTTCACCCGGGTTAGCACGGTGACCGCGAGCCAGGTCACGACCGTAACACTGAGCACAGATACCATGACGGGTTTCACAGCTAATCGCTGAACGCACCATCACCTCATCGATACTCATCTCTTCGATGCGCTCAACCCACTTCTCATCGATCATGGTGCCCGCAGGAACCAAGATCTCGTCGCTGTCAGAGCGAACCACATCGCGAGCCACAACACGACCCAGGATACGATCACCCAGAGATTCGATGATGTCACCACCCTCGATCACAGGTGCCATGGTCAGACCATTGTCAGTACCACAGTCGGTTTCCGTCACAACAACGTCCTGCGCCACATCCACCAGACGACGAGTCAGGTAACCGGAGTTAGCAGTTTTCAGTGCGGTATCGGCCAAACCTTTACGAGCACCGTGCGTTGAAATGAAGTACTGACCAACGTTCAGACCTTCACGGAAGTTCGCCGTAATTGGCGTTTCGATGATGGAGCCGTCCGGCTTCGCCATCAGACCACGCATACCGGCCAACTGACGAATCTGAGCGGGGGAACCACGAGCACCGGAATCCGCATACATAAACACAGAGTTGAAAGAGTCCTGCTCTTCCTCTTCACCGTCGCGGTTGGTGACAAATTCCTTACTGATACCTTCCATCATGGACTTGGCAACCAAGTCATTGGCACGGGACCAGATATCGATCACCTTGTTGTACTTCTCACCGGCAGTTACCAGACCTGAAGCGTATTGAGCTTCGATCTCTTTCACTTCCTGGTCAGCCGCAGCCACCAGAGTGTGTTTGGCTTCCGGAATTTCAAAGTCGTTCACACCAATAGAGGAACCGGATCTGGTGGAGTACTCATAACCCATGTACATCAGCTGATCAGCGAAGATAACCGTCGCTTTCAGACCAACGATACGGTAGCAGTAGTTAATCACACCGGAGATGGCTTTCTTCACCATTGGGCGGTTAACCTGCTCGAACGGCATACCTTTAGGCACAATTTCCCACAACAGAACACGACCTACAGTCGTATCTTTGATGGAAGTGCTGGTTTCCAGCTCGCCATCTTCACGGGTAATGGTTTCGGTAATACGAACCTTGATGCGAGCCTGCAGCCCCACTTTCTTGGAGTGATAAGCACGAGACACTTCTTGAGTATCGGCAAATACCATCCCTTCGCCCGGCGCGTTGATACGCTCACGGGACATCCAGTACAAGCCCAAAACAACGTCCTGAGAAGGCACGATGATTGGTTCACCGGAAGCCGGTGACAGGATGTTGTTGGTAGACATCATCAGAGCACGAGCTTCAAGCTGAGCTTCCAGAGTCAGCGGTACGTGTACCGCCATTTGGTCACCATCGAAGTCAGCGTTATAGGCGGCACACACTAGTGGGTGCAACTGAATCGCTTTACCTTCAATTAGAACCGGCTCAAACGCCTGGATACCCAAACGGTGAAGTGTCGGTGCGCGGTTAAGCATAACCGGATGCTCACGAATCACTTCGTCGAGAATATCCCAAACGACAGCCTCTTCGCGCTCGACCATTTTCTTGGCGGCTTTAATAGTTGTCGCAAGACCACGCAGCTCCAGCTTGCTGAAGATGAAGGGCTTAAACAGTTCCAGAGCCATTTTCTTCGGCAGACCACACTGATGCAGACGCAGAGTCGGGCCCACAACAATTACGGAACGGCCGGAGTAGTCAACACGTTTACCCAGCAGGTTCTGACGGAAACGACCCTGCTTACCTTTGATCATGTCGGCCAAAGATTTCAGCGGGCGCTTGTTGGAACCGGTGATGGCACGACCACGACGACCGTTATCCAGCAGCGCATCCACGGACTCTTGCAGCATACGCTTTTCGTTGCGCACGATGATGTCCGGAGCATTCAGATCCAGCAGTCGTTTCAGACGGTTGTTACGGTTGATCACGCGACGGTACAGGTCGTTCAAATCGGAAGTCGCGAAACGACCACCGTCCAGCGGTACCAGAGGACGCAGATCAGGCGGCAGAACCGGCAATACTTCCATCACCATCCACTCAGGCTTGTTGCCAGAGTTAAAGAAAGCTTCCAGCAATTTCAGACGCTTGGACAGTTTCTTGATTTTGGTTTCGGAATTGGTATTCGGAATCTCTTCACGCAGCTGCTGAATTTCCGCTTCCAGGTCGATGTCACCCATCAACTCCTGGATCGCTTCAGCACCCATCTTGGCTTCGAATTCGTCGCCGAACTCTTCCATAGATTCAAAGTACTGCTCATCAGTCAGCAACTGACCTTTTTCCAACGTGGTCATTCCGGGATCGGTGACTACGTAGGATTCAAAATACAGCACGCGCTCGATGTTACGCAGAGTCATATCCAGCAACAGACCCATGCGGCTTGGCAGGGACTTCAGGAACCAGATGTGAGCCGTCGGACACGCCAACTCAATGTGCCCCATGCGCTCACGACGAACTTTGGACAAGGTGACTTCAACGCCACACTTCTCGCAAATGATGCCGCGGTGCTTCATGCGCTTGTATTTACCACACAAGCACTCGTAATCTTTGACTGGGCCAAAAATCTTGGCACAGAACAGACCTTCACGCTCAGGCTTGAAGGTACGATAGTTAATGGTTTCCGGCTTCTTCACTTCACCGAAAGACCACGAACGAATCATTTCTGGCGACGCCAGTGCAATACGGATCGCATCAAACTCTTCAGTTTGACCTTGGGACTTCAGCAGATTAAGTAAGTCTTTCAAGGGACTGTCTCCAGTTGTCTCGAAAATGAGCCCCACCCAGGGGTAAAGCTCTTGTTATCTACAGTTCCTGTATTGGGTGTCATCATCTGACACAAACACCCCAGGAGTTTCCGGCACCGGTGGGAGCAAGCTCCCACCAATCACTGACAAGGCAAATTAGCTGTTGTCAGTTTCCAGCTCGATATTGATACCGAGGGAGCGAATCTCTTTAACGAGTACGTTAAAGGACTCTGGCATGCCAGGCTCCATGCGGTGATCGCCGTCCACGATGTTTTTATACATCTTGGTACGACCCGCCACGTCATCGGACTTCACAGTCAGCATTTCCTGCAAGGTGTAAGCAGCACCGTATGCTTCCAGTGCCCACACTTCCATCTCACCAAAGCGCTGACCACCGAATTGCGCTTTACCACCCAACGGTTGCTGGGTAACCAGGCTGTACGAACCGGTAGAACGGGCGTGCATCTTGTCATCAACCAAGTGGTTCAGTTTCAGCATGTACATGTAACCGACCGTAGTCGGACGCTGGAACTCATCACCAGTACGGCCGTCGTACAACTGCACCTGACCGGTATCGGAGAGATCTGCCAAACGTAGCAGAGCTTTGATTTCGCGCTCTTTCGCGCCATCAAATACTGCTGTCGCCATCGGCACACCGCCACACAAGTTCTCGGCCATCTCCATGATTTCAGTATCGGAGAAAGAGTTCAGATCTTCTTTGTTCGCAGCTTCGCCGGTAGTGTTGTACACCTCTTCCAGGAAACCTCGAACCTCTGAAACCGCTTTCTGCTCGCGAATCATGTTGTCGATCTTAACGCCCAGACCTTTCGCAGCCATACCCAAGTGCATTTCCAGCACCTGACCCACGTTCATACGCGACGGTACGCCCAGCGGGTTCAGAACGATATCGACAGGCTCACCGTTGGCATCGTGCGGCATATCTTCAACCGGCATAATGACCGAGATAACACCTTTGTTACCGTGACGACCAGCCATCTTGTCACCGGGCTGAATGCGACGCTTAATTGCCAGGTAAACCTTAACAATCTTCAGTACGCCTGGTGCCAGATCATCGCCAGTTTCCAGCTTGCGTTTCTTATCTTCAAAACGCTCATCCAGAATCTTGCGACGCTCAACCAACTGCTCTTCAGCGCGATCCAGTTGCTCGTTCAGAACATCGTCTGCCATTCGAATCTTGAACCACTGCTCGTTTTCCAGTGAGTCCAGAATCTCGTCGGTTACGACTTCGCCCTTCTTAACGCCTTTGCCGCTGGAAGCTTTTTGGCCAACCAGGGCATTGCGCAGACGCTCAAAGGTGGCGGCTTCAACAATGCGGTACTCTTCGTTCAGATCCTTACGGATACCGTCCAACTGAGACTTTTCGATCTCAACTGAACGCTGATCTTTCTCCAGACCGTCGCGGGTAAAGACCTGTACGTCAATGACAGTACCTTTGGTGCTGGTCGGCACACGCAGAGAAGTGTCTTTAACGTCGGAGGCTTTCTCACCGAAAATTGCACGCAGCAGTTTTTCTTCAGGAGTCAGCTGGGTTTCACCTTTCGGAGTAACCTTACCCACCAGAATGTCACCCGGGCCAACTTCAGCACCGATGTAAACAATACCGGATTCATCCAGTTTGGACAGAGCGCCTTCACCAACATTCGGAATGTCTGCGGAGATCTCTTCACTGCCCAGCTTGGTATCACGAGCAATACAGGTGAGTTCCTGAATGTGAATCGTGGTGAAGCGGTCTTCTTGTACAACACGCTCGGAAACCAGAATGGAATCCTCAAAGTTGTAACCATTCCAGGGCATAAATGCGATACGCATATTCTGACCCAGAGCCAACTCACCCAGATCCACAGAAGGACCGTCGGCCAAAATATCGCCGCGAGTCACTGTGTCGCCGGTTTTCACAATCGGACGCTGGTTGATACAGGTGTTCTGGTTAGAGCGGGTGTATTTGGTCAGGTTGTAGATATCCACACCTGCATCACCGGACTCGGTCTCTTCGTTGTGGGCTTTAACCACAATACGAGCCGCATCAACACGCTCAATCACACCACCACGCTTGGCAACCACACACACACCGGAGTCGGAAGCAACATTGCGCTCCATACCAGTACCCACCAGAGGCTTCTGAGCCCTCAGGGTCGGAACCGCCTGACGCTGCATGTTCGAACCCATCAGGGCCCGGTTCGCATCATCGTGCTCCAGGAATGGAATCAGGGATGCTGCAACGGATACCACCTGACGCGGTGATACATCCATATACTCGACTTCGTCAGCGGTCTTCAGGGTAAATTCACCCATGTGACGCACAGATACGAGATCTTCAGTCAGCTTGTTGTTCTCATCCAGCGGTGAAGATGCCTGGGCGATAATGTAGCCGGCCTCGTTAATGGCTGACAGGTATTCAATCTCGTCAGTGGCCACACCGTTGTTTACTTTACGGTAAGGCGCTTCCAGAAAACCGTAGCTATTGGTGCGCGAATAAGTAGCCAGAGAGTTAATCAGACCAATGTTCGGACCTTCAGGCGTTTCAATAGGACATACACGACCGTAGTGAGTCGGGTGTACGTCACGCACTTCAAAACCAGCGCGCTCACGGGTCAGACCGCCAGGCCCCAAAGCAGACACACGACGCTTGTGAGTCACTTCAGACAACGGGTTGTTCTGATCCATAAACTGGGACAACTGGGAAGAACCAAAGAATTCTTTCACAGCCGCCGCAACAGGCTTGGCATTGATCAGATCCTGAGGCATCAGACCTTCGGATTCTGCCATGGAGAGACGCTCTTTAACCGCGCGCTCAACACGAACCAGACCAACACGGAACTGGTTTTCGGCCATCTCGCCCACGGAGCGAACACGACGGTTACCCAAGTGATCGATATCATCCACAACACCTTTACCGTTACGGATATCCACCAGAGTCTTCAGTACATCGACGATATCGTCGTTGGACAGAGTGCCTTCACCGGTATCTTCTTCACGCGCCAGACGACGGTTGAACTTCATCCGGCCAACGCTGGACAGGTCGTAGCGCTCCTGAGCAAAGAACAGGTTCTGGAACAGAGCTTCGGCAGACTCTTTAGTCGGCGGCTCGCCAGGACGCATCATGCGGTAAATTTCAACCAGCGCTTCCAACTCGCTGCGAGTAGGGTCTACGCGCAGGGTGTCAGAAATAAACGGACCGCAATCCAGTTCGTTGGTGTAAAGAGTTTCGAGAGTTTCCAGGCCCATTTCTTCAACTTTGGCCAGAACCTCTTCGGTAATTTCAGTGTTACATTCAAACAGCAGCTCACCGGTTTCGGTGTCAGCCAGATCACGCGCCAGCGCACGACCCAACAGGTACTCGCGCGGCACGTCCATTTCGGTAATGCCGGCTTTTTCCAACTGTTTAATGTGACGAGCCGTAATACGACGGCCCTCTTCCACGATCACCTTGCCTTTTTCATCTTTAATGTCGAAAGTGGCAACATCACCGCGCAGACGCGCAGGAACCAGTTCAAACTTGTATTCACCATCGGTGATGAAGAACTTACTGGTGTCGTAGAACATTTCCAGCATCTGCTCAGAGGTGTAACCCAGAGCACGAAGCAAAATAGACGCTGGCAATTTGCGGCGACGATCGATACGAACGTACACCAGATCCTTCGGATCGAATTCAAAATCCAACCATGAACCACGGTAAGGAATCACTCGCGCAGAGTAGAGCAACTTACCTGAGGAATGGGTTTTACCTTTATCGTGATCAAAGAAAACACCAGGTGAACGGTGCAGCTGGGAAACGATCACTCGCTCGGTACCGTTAATCACGAAGGTACCGTTGTCTGTCATAAGCGGAATTTCGCCCATGTAGACTTCTTGTTCTTTGATATCTTTAATGGTTTTGTTCGATGATTCTTTATCGTAGATAATCAAACGAACTTTCACGCGCAGAGGCACAGCAAAGGTGATGCCGCGTGATTGACATTCAGTCACATCGAATGCCGGCTTGCCCAGTACGTAGCTTACGTACTCCAGAGCAGCACTTCCCGAGTAGCTTACGATCGGGAACACAGATTTAAATGCAGCGTGCAGACCAACGTCCAAACGCGCCTCAGGAGACAAGTCTGCCTGAGTAAACTTCCGGTATGAATCCAACTGTATCGCCAGGAGGAACGGGACATCCATGACGTGCGGCAGTTTGCCGAATTCCTTGCGGATACGTTTTTTCTCAGTATATGAGTAAGCCATCAGTATTCCCCAGCTTGTTCACGGATAAGGCTTCATCTCGCCACAGCGATACGACCTGATTCAGTCTCTAACTCTCGCGTGGTATTCTCGTCGCAGAGAAGTATTCCCGGACCGACCTGTTATCACGATAGCCCTCACGGCCCAAACAACAGTCGACAATCCCACTCTCTACTATGACCCTTTGAGTCCCAAGGCTGCATAAACATCAGCTTTAGAGAATCACCGTCAGTCACGAACGGCAAAAAGGCCGGCGGACAATTGTCCACCAGCCCCAGGTCAGGCAGCCTTTTTAAGCCGACTACCGAACCTATCCTTCGCTAACAACTGAATTACTTCAGCTCTACAGTAGCGCCGGCTTCTTCCAGCTGCTTCTGCGCATCTTCGGCAGCGTCTTTAGCAGCGCCTTCCAAGATAGTAGCAGGTGCAGATTCAACCATAGCTTTGGCTTCTTTCAGGCCCAAACCGGTGATTGCACGAACAGCTTTAATTGCGTTAACTTTCTTATCGCCAGCACCGGTCAGTACTACGTCAAAGTCAGTCTTCTCTTCAGCAGCAGCACCAGCGTCACCACCAGCAACAGCAACAGCAGCGGCAGCTGCAGTTACGCCGAATTTCTCTTCCATTGCTTCGATCAGTTCAACAACGTCCTTTACAGACATTTCAGCAACGGCATTGATGATATCGTCTTTAGTCAGAGACATGAGTCTATTCCTACATTTAGTTGAGCATTTTCGGCCCTAAAAGCCTGCCCAGAAAATAATTTACAAAAGCCTGGTATCGATCCCCTAAGGGAGCAATTAAGCGGCTTCTTGCTCTTCTTTTTGGTCGCGAATGGCTGCAATAGTGCGAACCAGTTTGCCAGCGGCTGCTTCTTTCATCACGCTCATCAGTTTTGCGATTGCTTCGTCGTACGTTGGCAGGGTAGCCAGCATATTGACATCAACCACAGCACCTTCGAAGGCGGCTGATTTCAGCTCCAACTTGTCGTTACCCTTGGCGAAATCCTTGAAAATACGCGCACCAGCGCCAGGATGTTCGTTAGAGAATGCGATCAAAGTTGGTCCGACAAAAGTGTCAGTCAGACACTCATAATCAGTACCTTCTACTGCGCGACGCGCCAGAGTGTTACGAACGACTTTTACCCAAACGCCGTTCTCACGAGCCTCTTTACGCAGGGCCGTCATGTCGGTTACAGATACACCACGTGCATCGGCAACAACAGCAGACAGAGCGCCCTTAGCAGCTTCCTGGACTTCAGCGACAATCGCTTTTTTGTCTTCGAGTCCTAATGCCACAAGATTTCTCCTGGATTTGATTAGCTCAACTTAATCCTGCAATACAGAACAAGGAGCGCCAATCGTTGCTTCTATCCCGACCTTTAAACTTCAAAGCCGGAACGTTTTCGGTGATCAAATCCAGCGAAGCCTGATACCTTCAACCCCTGACGTACACGCCAGACTTAAAAACATCAAACTCCTGTAAACTGAATTGGGTCTCACCGTCTGCGCAGGACATTAAGAGTTCAGAATATTGGCAATCTGATTTCTAACAACCGGATTACCGCAACACTGATCCCACCTGCGGTCTTTGACGGCCTGGCCAATTTCGCATAACTTTTTCAAGTCACCTGAAATCTAACCAGACCCCAAAGTACGTTAATCAGCGCTCTTAGACATCCAGAGACGACTGATCCAATACAACACCTGGCCCCATAGTGGTGCTCAAGGAAATTTTCTTCAGGAAAACCCCTTTAGCAGAAGCAGGTTTTGCTTTTTTCAAATCGGACAGCAGAGCTTCCAGGTTTTCTTTCAGCAGCTTTGCATCGAAAGTTAACTTGCCGATAGCTCCGTGAACAATGCCGCCTTTGTCTGCACGATAACGAACCTGACCAGCTTTTGCGTTTTTAACCGCAGTCGCTACGTCTGGAGTTACAGTACCAGTCTTAGGGTTAGGCATCAGACCGCGTGGACCAAGAATCTGACCCAACTGACCTACAACACGCATCGCCGCAGGATCAGCGATCACTACGTCAAAATCCATGTTGCCAGCTTTTACGTCAGCCGCCAGTTCGTCCATACCAACGATGTCTGCACCGGCTTCTTTAGCCGCATCAGCGTTGGCGCCCTGAGTAAATACCGCAACGCGAACGTCTTTACCAGAACCATTAGGCAGTGTGGTTGCACCGCGAACAGCCTGATCGGATTTACGGGGATCGATACCCAGATTAACAGCAACATCTACGGTCTCGCCGAATTTAACGGCAGACACTTCTTTCAGCAGTGCTACGGCTTCTTCGATACCGTACTGCTTGGTTACATCCAATTTTTCGCGGATAGCGCGTTGACGCTTAGTTAACTTAGCCATTAAACCACACCCTCCGTTTCCAGACCCATAGCGCGAGCAGAGCCTGCAATAGTACGTACAGCAGCATCCATATCAGCAGCGGTCAGATCCGGCTGCTTGGCGGTTGCAATCTCTTCCAGCTGAGCGCGAGTGACCTTGCCAACTTTCTGAGTGTTAGGACGACCGGAGCCACTCTTGATACCAGCAGCTTTTTTCAGCAGGAAAGAAGCCGGTGGAGTCTTCATGGTGAAGGTAAAGCTGCGATCGCTGTATACGCTGATCACAACGGGAACCGGAGAACCGCTATCCAGGCCTTGAGTCTGGGCGTTAAACGCTTTACAGAACTCCATGATGTTCACACCGTGCTGACCCAGTGCAGGGCCTACCGGGGGACTTGGGTTGGCCTGACCAGCAGGCACTTGCAGCTTAATATAAGCTTCAACTTTCTTAGCCATAGTTAATTACTCCCAAAGTTGGGTGTTAGCGCCTCGAGCTGTCTGTGGCTCAGACAACCGTCTCAGGCTCCCCTATCTCTGAAACCGCCACAACGAAAACGTCATATTGAATTTTCAGAGACGCGAAAGCCCTCCTCTACCAACGGCAGAAGAGGGCCAAAATTTCCTTTTGAATCAGATCAGGCCTTTTCGACCTGACCAAACTCCAACTCGACCGGAGTCGAACGTCCGAAGATCAGCACAGCAACATGCAGGCGGCTCTTCTCGTAATTCACTTCTTCAACGACACCATTAAAGTCATTGAAAGGCCCGTCAATAACGCGAACCATTTCGCCCGGCTCAAACATGGTCTTGGGCTTGGGCTTGTCTACTGAGTCATCAACACGACGCAAGATGGCGTCAGCCTCTTTCTCAGTAATCGGTGCAGGCTTATCCGCCTTACCACCAATGAACCCCATAACACGCGGAGTCTCTTTAACCAGGTGCCAGCTGTCATCTGTCAGCTCCATTTGCACCAACACGTAACCCGGAAAGAACTTGCGTTCCGACTTACGCTTTTGCCCACCGCGCATTTCAACAACTTCTTCGGTAGGCACCAGAATGTCGCCAAACTGGTCTTGCATTCCGGTCAACTCAACACGCTCTTTCAGAGCTGCTGCGACCTTCTTTTCGTAGCCGGAATAGGCATGAACAACATACCAACGTTTAGCCATGTGCCACCTCTAACCAATAATGAGAGATGCCAGCCAGCCCAGAAAGGTGTCCAGCAACCAGAGAACAATCGACATCACGATTACGACGGCAACCACAATCAAGGTGGTCTGGTTCACTTCCTGACGACTCGGCCACACTACGCGACGAAATTCCGCCTGCGCCTCGCGCAACAAACCCCAAAAAGCATTGCCTTTGGCTGTATTTACAGCAACAAAAACCGCCATCGCACCACCAGCCACCAGAGCCAGCACGCGATATAGAACTGATACATCAGAGTAGTAGGAGTTGCCGACCACGCCCGCAGCAACCAGCAGAACCACCAACAGCCACTTCAGACCATCAAGGCGATATTCCTTGGCTTCAACATTTGCGCTCATAGATTGCAGCAACCTTATTTCACTCTGATCTATTTAAAATATGGCAGGCCAGGAGGGACTCGAACCCCCAACACCCGGTTTTGGAGACCGGTGCTCTACCAATTGAACTACTGGCCTAGAAAACAAAAGCCGACATTAAGGTCAATAACACTCTGACCTTAATACTCGGCCTTCAGGTCACCGATTACTCGATGATTTTAGCTACAACACCAGCACCAACGGTACGGCCACCTTCGCGAATCGCGAAG
>NZ_CBFIHX010000092.1:0-14022 GCF_965662505.1 Pseudomaricurvus sp.
ATGAAAGTCGCCGATCTGGAAGTGCAGTTTGCGGAAATGGACGGTTACAGCGCCGAAAGTCGCGCCGGTGAAATCTTGCTGGGTGCCGGTATCGACGAAGCCCTGCACTTTGGCCCCATGAGCGAAGTAGCCCCTGGCTGGAAACTGCGGGTACTGCTGGCACAGGCGCTGTTCTCCGATCCGGATATTCTGTTGCTGGACGAACCGACGAACAACCTGGACATCGACACCATCCGCTGGCTGGAAGGCGTACTCAATGATCGCAAAAGCACCATGATCATCATTTCGCACGACCGTCACTTCCTGAATTCGGTCTGCACCCACATGGCCGACATCGATTACGGTGAACTGCGTATCTACCCCGGCAACTACGACGACTTCATGACCGCTTCCACCCAGGCTCGTGAACGCCTGCAAAATGAAAACGCCAAAAAGAAAGCCCAGATTGCCGAACTGCAACAGTTTGTCAGCCGCTTCTCGGCCAACGCCTCCAAGGCCAAGCAGGCGACATCGCGCGCCAAGCAAATCGATAAGATTAAACTGGATGACATCAAACCATCCAGCCGAGTCAGCCCGTACATCCGCTTCAATCAGGAAAAGAAACTGCACCGTCAGGCTGTGATCCTGGAAAATCTGGAAAAAGGTTTTGAAGAAGGCCCGCTGTTCAAAAATGGCAATCTGATTATCGAAGCGGGAACTCGCCTCGCAGTCATCGGTGAAAATGGTGTCGGTAAAACCACTTTTTTGCGTTGCCTGATGAATGAATTGTCCCCGACCAACGGCACCATTCAATGGGCGGAGAACGCCACGCTGGGTTACTGCCCGCAGGACAGCACCAGCGATTTCGACTGTGAGTTGAACCTGTTTGACTGGATGAGCCAGTGGCAGAAACCCAACCACGATGATCAGATCGTGCGTGCCACCCTCGGCCGCCTGCTATTCTCCTCCAATGACTTCGAGAAGAAAGTGAAAGTCTGTTCCGGTGGTGAGAAAAACCGTCTGCTGTTCGGCAAATTGATGATGCAGGACACCAATGTGATGATCATGGACGAGCCTACCAACCACCTGGACATGGAATCCATTGAAGCGTTGAACCTGGCTTTGGAAAACTACGAAGGCACGCTGATCTTTGTCAGCCACGACCGGGAGTTTGTTTCGTCACTGGCTAACCGTATTATCGAAATCAAGGATCACACCCTGAATGACTGGCAGGGCACCTACGACGAGTATCTGGCCAGTCAGGAAGAGGCATAACAATTTCCTTTCTGCCAGATCGAAAAAAACCGGCTTATGCCGGTTTTTTTTATGCTCTGAATTCAGTTAACACCTGTTAACCAAACACAAAAAACGCAATCTTGTTGCCATCCGGATCGCGGAAATAAGCACCGTAAAACATATCGGGAATACGCTGACCCGGCTCACCATCACAAGTAGCACCCAACTCAATCGCTTTGTGATACAGCTTGTCCACTTGCTCTTTGGATTCGGCAGTCAACGCCACCATGCTGCCGTTACCAGCGCTAGGGGCTTCCTCGTTATGAGGGATACACACAGAAATCATGGGTTCTGCCATAGACTTGCCGATCATCGCGATGCGGCCGCCATCAAACTGAACCTTTGCGCCAAAGTCCGCCAGCAGCTCGCTGTAAAAAGCTTTGGCCTTTTCCATATCGCTGACGCCTAATGTTACATATCCGATCATTTCTTTTCTCCGGTTATTATTTAAGCGCTGTGCCTGAACCTCTGTACGACAGCGCCCACGGATAATAACAATCCCGCAGCCAAATGCACCACGAGATTTGAAAAGATGAGTTTACGATGAAATCAATGACTCAACTGGCTTCATTCAGATCCTGCAAGGGACCAAAGAACTCATAGCGCACTTGCTGTGGAGGAATGCCCAACTCTTTTGTCAGCCCATTCACCGCTTGCATAAACGGTTTCGGGCCTAAAAAGTAGAAATCCACATTACGATCTTCCGGCAACCGGTCTTCCAGTACAGAGCGGTTAATAAAACCTGAATAGTGCGGCTGATCGCTGACCAGAGGCTTTTCATAGACATAACAGGCTTTCAGGTTCTGATGCTCCTCCGCCAGCTGATCCACCTGCTCTTTAAACGCGTGATGGCTGCCATTGATAGCGCCGTGGATAAAATGAATGTCCCGCCCGCTCGCAACAGCAGTGTTCAGCATACTGACCGCAGGGGTAATACCGACGCCTCCGGTGACCAAAAACAATGGACGCCGACTGTCCTGTAACACAAAATCACCACAGGGAGCCGTGACTCGCAGCTCACTGCCAACACTGACCTGCTGGTGCAGATAATTAGACACCAAACCACCCTCTTCGCGCTTCACACTGATGCGCAATTGTTGCTTACCTGGCGCATCGGACAAGCTGTAATTGCGACGTACAGTCTGACCATCGATATTCAAAATCAAGGTAATGTATTGTCCGGCACTGAAGTCGATCAGCTCACTGCTGTCCAGCGGCTGCAAGTAGAAAGAGGTGATGACATCGCTCTCCTGAACCTTGTCGACCACCTTAAACGCTTTGTCGCCTACCCAGCCACCGGAGCGCTGACCGTTAGCCTCATAAATGGAAGCCTCTACACCGATCAGAATATCCGCCAATTGCTGGTAGGCCGCCCCCCAGGCATCGGCCACCTCTTCGGTCACCGCCTCACCCAGTACTTCACCAATGGCAGCCATCAAACACTCGCCCACGATAGGGTAATGCTCTGGCTGAATCCCCAGCGAGCAATGTTTCTGCGCAATCAGACTGACCGCATCACCCAGCACATCAAGGCGCTCAATATTTTTCGCATAGGCCACCACCGCGTTAGCCAAAGCCTGACGCTGCGCGCCCTGAGCTTGATGGGTCTCATTAAAATAAGCTTTCACCTCAGGATAGCGCTCAAACATCAGCGGATAAAAGCAGTCAGTAATCTCACGCGCATGCGCGCCAACCACAGGAACCGTGGCGTTGATAATGGCGATTTGTTCGTTGGTTAACATAGCCCTTCCTTTGCATTTTGGATGTAAACACAAGGGTATTTACAATATCTGTGCCAGCTTTATCCTACTGATTTCAGTAGCTTACACGTAAAACGTGTCATTTTGACCACAAAATAAACGTTGTCATAAAGACGTCAACGATGTAATTATGACTTCATGACTACAAAACATTATCTCGGCGTAATTGAAGACTTGGCGATCCAACTACCCAGCCAGGAACGCTACCAGCGATTACTGCACGCGATCCGTCAGGCCATCCCCTGTGACGCAATCGCCCTGCTGAAACTCAACCGCGACAGCCTGGAGCCATTGGCTTTTCAGGGCTTATCTCCGGAAACCCTTGGCCGGCGATTCAAAATCGGCCAACATCCACGACTGGATCAAATACTCTCCAGCCATCATCTGGTGCGTTTCGACACCGATTCGTCTCTGCCAGACCCCTATGACGGATTGATCGACACCCCTGATCACGAACTGCACGTGCACGACTGCATGGGCATCTCTATTCACATCAACAATCAACCTTGGGGCGTCATCACTCTGGACGCCCTGCGTCCCGGCCAGTTCGATGATGTCGATCCGCAGCAGCAACAAGCAGCCATCGCTCTAACCCGCTCAGTCATCACGGCTGTGGAACGGATTAATCTGCTGGAACAACAGCTGAGCCACGGCCACGACGTCACCGCCGAACTGAACCGTGACCAAGGCGGTAAAGAAGTGATCGGCAACAGCCCGGCCATCACCCAATTGCTGAAAGACATTGATACCGTGGCGCCTACGCCACTGACGGTATTGATTCAGGGAGAAACTGGCGTCGGCAAGGAAAACATTGCCCACCGGCTGCACTTACAGTCAAATCGCGTCAATCAGCCGCTGGTGCAAATTAACTGTGCAGCCCTGCCTGAGGCCTTGGCAGAAGCTGAATTGTTTGGCCATACCAAAGGCGCCTTTACCGGTGCAGACAGTGAACGCAGCGGACGTTTTGAGCTAGCGGATGGCGGCACCCTGTTTCTCGATGAAATTGGCGAGCTGCCTTTACCCACCCAAGCTAAATTGTTGCGCGCTCTTCAGGAAGGTGAAATACAGCGGGCAGGCAGCGACCATCCCATCCAAGTGGATGTGCGTATCATTGCAGCAACCAATCGGGACTTAAAAGAAGAAGTGAAAGCGGGACGTTTTCGCGCGGACTTGTACCACCGGATCAGCGTATACCCAGTAACGGTGCCACCACTGCGAGAACGTGGAAATGATGTCCTGATGCTGGCAGAGTTTTTTCTGGAACGAGATCAACACCGCCTCAACCTGCGCAAACTGACTCTGGATCGAACCGCCAAGCGTGCATTGATGGCTCACACCTGGCCCGGCAACGTCCGAGAACTGGAACACTTACTCAGCCGGGCGGCACTTAAAGCCAGCAGCCAACATTACCCAGGCTTCAAGAGTGGCAGCACTGCCAAGGCTATAGTCACCATCCAGCCAGCGCATCTGGGATTGGAACCCTCACTGACACCAGAAGTACAAGAGCTGCACACTCAACCGGCCCTGATACCCGAAAAGTCACTTAGAGAAGCCACAGAAGACTTTCAGCGAGACCAAATCTTGCAGGCTCTTGTGCGAACACAACGCAATGTGTCCGCCGCAGCGAGATTACTCAAAGTCGACCGGAGCAATCTGCTGCGCCTGATCAAAAGATTAGAAGTTTAACGACCAGTGTTTTCAAGCAGCCGCCGGTAAATCACTTACTTGATTTCCAACAACTCCACATCAAAAATCAGGGTTGAGCCGGGAGTGATGGAACGACCCGCCGCACGATTGCCATACGCCAAATCACTGGGGATAAACAGACGGACTTTTTCACCCACCGTCATCAACTGCAAACCTTCCTGCCAGCCCTTAATCACCTGCCGAACCCCAAATTCAATGGGCTGTCCACGGTCTACGGAACTGTCGAATACGGTACCGTCCAGCAAGGTGCCGTGATAGTGAACCTTGACGGTATCGCGATACCCCGGTTTTTCTGTACCGGCTCCCTCTTTCAGAACCAGGTACTGCAAGCCAGACTGGGTGGTGATCACGCCTTCTTTTGATTTATTCTCCTCAAGGAAAGCTTTGCCCTGTGCCAGATTTTCCCGCCATACATCTTTGCCAGCGGACACTCGCTGCACCACAAAGACTGCCAACATCACGACCAATACTGCCGCTATCACTTTAACCATCGTTCTCTCCCGTCGTTTGTCATCAAAAGCTTGTCATTAAAATCGCGGAAATACTAACCCAGAAACAGGTTCCGACCTAGCCTGTGATACCATATAGTCTCCACGAAATCCTCAGATTGAACAGTGCTCGCATGCCTCTAAAGCAGTCTTCACAACACCCTATCCTTTACTCTTTCCGCCGCTGCCCCTACGCCATGCGCGCCAGACTGGCCATCCATTACAGCGGTATAGAGATCGAGCACCGGGAAATTCTGCTGAAAAACAAACCCGCCGCCATGCTGGAAGCCTCCCCTAAAGGCACTGTCCCCGTGGTCGTCCTGCCTGACGGAACCGTCATCGATGAAAGCCGCGATGTGATGATGTGGGCGCTACAGCAGCATGATCCACAGATGTGGTATCACGGTCTGACAGAGGAACAGCAAGCTGGCATCAACGACTGGATTGATCGTAACGACAACGACTTCAAGCCGTGGCTGGACAAGTACAAATACTCCGTCGGCTATCCGGAGCATTCAGAAGCCTACTATCGCGAACAGTGCGAAACCTTTCTCAAGCAGCTGAACGAACAACTGTCGAAATCGGCCTACTTATTGGGTGAAGCCGAAAGTCTGGCCGACAACGCCATCTTTCCCTTTGTAAGGCAGTGCGCGTTTGTGAACAAAACCTGGTTTGATGCCGCCCCCTACCCCCATCTACAAAGCTGGCTCCAACAGTTTCTGGAATCGGCGCGCTTTGAGGACATCATGCACAAACACCCACTGTGGCAGGCAGACTGAGGCCTCCGCCCTCCTTTGCTGATCAGATTCAGTTCGTCTCGGAAGTCACTACATCCTCTAGTCGCACTGATCCACTCGACGACACTTTAAGCACGGCAACCCCACTGTCTCGCAACTCTCTTTCCAGAGCCAAAGCTTTTACCTTAGGTGCAAAGAAAGCCTCAATGCCGTATTTGATGTGATACACCGGTTGATCCCCGCCACTGTAATTCAATACACGACCGCGAAGATAAACGCCCTCATTTGGAGGCGTTAGCTGCACGCCGGAAAACTCATACAGGCCCTGCTCTCCCGGCTCTAGACTGACGTACACCACTTCCCCCTGACGCAATCGGGCACCGATCCGATCGTCGTTTTCAACCGACTGCTGATGCACGGAAAACCTTTCGGCATCAATGGTGGAAATCTCATATCGCAACCGAGCGTAGTTGCCTCGAAATAAAGAGCGGGGATCCACTGGAATGGTCTTGATTCGGATTTCAGTGCCGGTAATCAGCGGCAAGGCCGATAAACCATACATCGCCACCAGTACTACACCTTGGAACAGTGCTGCAACGATCAGCGCGATGATCACCTGCCGGGAACTTAAGCCATGAGATATCTGTGCAGACAAAGCCTTCATGATGAGATCTCCTGATGCTGATGCGCCCTTTTCCAATAGCGTGCGGCAGCCAAAAGCAGCACGGCAAACAGCATAAACAACAGTGCGCCGCCGACATAATCACCAATCAAGTCTACATAGCGCAGTAAGGCTGTCACCAGAATGGTGGCGACACCCAGAAAGAAATAGTGAGAAATACTGCTGTGAATGCCCCGAACGATCAACCACACACCGGTGCCAATCAACAGCAGATTATCGACCACCTGAAAAACAACGATGTGGGACTCCTGCCGAGACAACAACATCCCGATCAAAATGCCCCAGAAAGCCAACAGAAAAGCGATGACGGATAAGCGACTCTCTGACAGCCAGGCCAGCGCCAACGCTGCCAGAGACAACAACGTAATCACCACAAACATGCCAGGCAGATGTGCCCAATCGGCCTCCAGCAGATTCTCCCACGGATCGTTAAAGCTCATCACAACCAGAAACAGCAATCCAAACCGCAGACACCAGACTGACAACAAAGCGCCATAATCCTGTGCCCTGACAGATCCCTTCAACCCTGCCCAACGGCTGGCGGCATAGGCAAAAACAAACATGGCCACGCTGACGGCCACATGCTCAGCGGTAAATTCACAGCGCAATCCATCCCGCCAGATCTCCGCCAAGGTCAGCTCGAACCAGAAAAACAGACTCAGAATGACTGCAAAGAACAGCAACAGGCTCGGACGCCCACGCCACAGCACCAGACCTCCGCAAAGAATAAACAGAGGAAAGAGTGTTGGATAAAAACCCATGCTGGCTTCCAGAAAAAACCAGATCAGCGCCAACAGCAACGACTGCAACATCAACATCGAACTCTGCAACAGCACTGCTATCGGCAGACAGCCCAGCGCCCACCAGAACACTCCATCGGGCATATGCTCACCCAGGTGATAAATCTGGGCGATCAAGATGATTGAAGCACCGTAAAACAGATTGCCCAACAGAAACATACCGACCGAGGCTGACGCCCCTCCGGTCCTGTATTTCTGTATCGCAACCCCCTGAGTGGCCAGTGTCAGCGCAATCAGCCCCCACATTCGGACGGCGCGGGGAATGTCTTCCCAGTTCGCTCCCAAGACCGTAATCACCGCCAGCCCCACGAATAAATAACCCAGCCCAACCAGAACGTTGTAAGCCAGTGATCGATTTTGTGCCTGGTGATAATCCACCTGGTATTGATGGCAGATCTTCTCGGCCTGCGACTGAGTAATGATGTCCTTCTCAACCCAGTCAGCGGCCTCTTTGGCCAGATCATTTTTCAGCAGACGAATTAATCGCATAAGCATCCTTGAGTGCGCATCCTGTCGACAGGCTGCAGGAAATGGAGCTACTAATTCTAGTTAGCCCATAAAGAAAGGTCTACGTTAAACAGCCATCAGTCGTTTTACGGTCACGGTCAACAAGCATTACAGGCGTAAACCCCCATCAGACAACTGGCTTGCGCTCTACCCGCAGACCAGTAGAATGCGGCTCACGATTCAATTTGGGCCACCCCTCTGATGGAATTCAGTCTGCACATTTTTAGCCTGATCACTCTGTTTGGTATATCCACCGGACTGCTTCTCGCTCTACAGTTGTGGGTATTGCCCTGGGGAAACCAAAAAGCCAATCGACTGCTGAGCCTGCACCTTGCCAACTACATTGTGCTTGCCGTGACGTTTGTTCTGCACCTGGAACGCACAGATCGTCTGAGCGACTACCACGCTATCTTTTCCCTGCAACTGCTGGTCGGCCCCCTGTTTTATTTTTACGTCCAACGGTTAACGTATCCAGAGTTCCAATGGCGATGGTCACACCTCTGGCACTTGGCGCCCGCTCTATTGATGACTCTGCTGTGGCAATGGCAGCTGCCCTTGAACCCCGACAGCGTGCTAAAACAACCCTGCTTGCAGGCTAGCGACTGCGACCTACTCTACCGTAGCCGTTTTATCCATCGACTGGCCGCCTACATATCCATGACCCTCTATGCACTTGCCTCGCTGTGGATTCTGCGCCCCCATTTACAACGGGTAAAGGCGGCCTACTCAACCATTGAAGGGGTAACCCTCCATTGGTTGAAAATCCTGATCGGTTGCAAGTTGCTCACTCTGGTGATTGCTGTCGGCCTGGAAGTCCGGGCTTTGCATATCCACGACGAATGGACGCCCGCGTCCGTAATGTCCATGTCACCGCTGATCCTGACGTTACTGGTAGGCTGGTTCGGACTGCAGCAGCGCAAGATACAACTCAATGAATCCAGAGACCCAAGTGACTCATCTGCCAGCAATACGCCTCTACAGCAGATCCCTGCGAACGCAGAGAAAAAATACCTAACCAGCAGCCTGTCGGCAGATAAAGCTGAAGCCATCTGGCAACAATTGCGAGACACCATGGCACAACAGCAACCCTACC
Organism: Pseudomaricurvus sp.; assembly: GCF_965662505.1. NCBI lineage: Bacteria > Pseudomonadati > Pseudomonadota > Gammaproteobacteria > Cellvibrionales > Cellvibrionaceae > Pseudomaricurvus > Pseudomaricurvus sp. The sequence goes on from NZ_CBFIHX010000092.1 coordinate 9,050, forward strand.
TGGAAACTGGCCTCAAGATTGCCGACCTGGCTCAATTGATGGATATTCCAAGTCACCACTTGTCGGAAGTGATCAACAGCTTTGCCGGACAAACCTTTTACGACTTTATCAATCACTACCGAGTCGATGAAGCCTCGCGACTGTTACAAGATCCCACGCAACGCCATCTGTCCGTAACCGACATCGGCTTGCAGGCCGGATTCAACTCCAACTCCACCTATTTTGCCCATTTCAAAAAGCGGCTCAAACAGACCCCGCGCCAGTATCGGCAACAGCACCAAGCCTGATTTTAGGTTCGGAGAAAAATATATAACCTACTGATAAACATAAAGATTTAAGTTCAACTTTATAAATCAGGACAAATTCCGAAAAAAAGTTTTTACGAGTTTGCAAACTCAGAAGCCAGGTTAGCGGACAGGGAACATAATGAGTTTTCCCTATAAAACCAATAACCGAAAAGGTGAGTTTGCATACCATGAGAACTACATCGAAAGCGATCAGATTTAGCCCTCTTTTCAGTACCGCCACACTGGCACTCGCCCTGAGTGCCACAGGCACCCAAGCCCAACAGCAGATGCTCGAAGAAGTGGTGGTCACAGCTCAGAAGCGTGAGCAGAGCCTGCAGGATATCCCACTAGCCATACAAGCCCTTAGTAGTGACGCCCTCAAACAAAATGGCATTGCAACTCTCAGCGACATCAGCAACATCTCCCCCGGAGTGAAAATCGCAGACTCCCAGGGTGCGTTCAGCTCTGCGGCCATTCGAGGCGTCAACAGTTTTGCCTTTGGCTTTGGCCTGGAGGAAAGCGTGCCCTTCTATCTGGACGGTGTTTATCTGGGTAATGGCAGCGGCATGCTCGGTGACTTGATGGATATCCAGCAGATTGAAGTACTAAAAGGCCCTCAAGGGACGCTGTTTGGTCGCAACGCCTCTGGCGGAGCCATCAATGTGCGCACCAACCGCCCCAATGAAGAATTTGAAGGTTCCCTTAAGGTCGGTGCAGGTAACTACGATCTGCGCACCACTCAGGGGGTTCTCAATGTGCCACTCATTGAAGACACCCTCTATCTTCGCGGCGGCGTCTCCAGTCGTGACCGTGACGGCTGGCAGACCAATGTCGCTACAGGTAAAGAGGACGGTTTCGCCCAGGATCGCTGGTCTGGCAACATCAAGGCTCTCTGGCTGGCCAGCGATACCGTGGAAGTGGAGCTCAGCAGTGACTGGTCCAATCAAAATGACCACACGGGTTACGAAAGCATCAATGCAGTCAGACCCACCGACACCTGGAATCTGGTCTACAGCCAGGCCAACCCAGAGTCTTTTTACGACGAGCGCAATAACGACTTTGCCAGTGGCGATGCCGGTTTTAGCATCATGCTGCCCGATGGCAGCGGTGGTTTTGTGGCCGTCCCCATCATTCCCGCTGAGGCGGTAGACCTTGGCCAAAAACGCAAGATTCGCGGCAGCGCCCTCAAGGTTACCTGGGACATCAGCCCAGCCATGAGCCTGACCTCCATTACCAGTTACCGTCAGACTGAGACTTATCAAGGAGTGGATGCCGACGGCTCGAATCTCGGCATCGTGCACTCCGAGACCACTGGCTCTACCGAGGAATACAATCAGGAGCTGCGCATCAACTTTACCGGCAACAACGTTGACTGGTTTGCAGGCCTCAATGCCTACCGTCAGGATCGAGATGCCCAATTTTTCGTATCAACCAGCTCTCTGGTAGCTCTGGGACAAATTGGAGCCGCCGGCTTGGGCACCAACATCAATGAAACCAGCGCAGGCTTTAACAAAACCGAAAGCTACGCCGTATTTGGCGATGCCACATGGCACGCTACCGAGCGGCTCAACCTTACGGCCGGCTTGCGCTACTCCTACGATGCCAAAAGCTATCGCATGCAAGACATGGACAACGACACGTTCAACGGCGGCGGCATTCTCTTCCCCAACGCCAACCAACTGGCCAGTGACGACATGCAGGCCCTGCATGACAACTGGAACAATCTGTCGGGTCGATTGGCTATGGACTACCAGCTGAATGACAACGTCATGTTCTACGCCAGCATCAGCCAGGGCTACAAGTCCGGCGGCTTCAACACCACGCTGACGATGGAAAATACCGGCGGTGGCTTTGTCACGCCGGAGCACGCCACAGAACCTTTTGATGAAGAGACGAATATCAACTACGAGATCGGTCTTAAATCCGACTGGCTGGACAATCGTCTGCGATTGAACTCCTCAATATTCCAGTACGTGTATCAGGATTTACAGATTCTCATGGGAGACTCTTCCTCCCCCGTCTCGCGAACCATCAACGCCTCGGAAGTGACAGGACGCGGCTGGGAAACCGATCTGACGTTTATGGCCAATGAAAACCTAAGCCTGTTCCTGAACCTGTCTCTGCTGGACGCCGAATACAGTGATGATGTATTTGATGCGCAAGGCACCCTGCGCTTCGAGAAAGGCAGCGAACGCCCATGGGCGCCAGAAGTGTCCGGGTTAATCGGCGTGGACTATCAAGCCCCACTGGCGGATCTCGGCACTCTGCGTGCAAATCTGACTTATAGTTATACGGGTGACCACTATCAACGCTCTCCCTCGATTACTGAAGACATTCCCGAATCCGCCAACGAACAGGAGGCCTATTCAGTGCTTAACGGGCGATTGAGCTTCTACACCAAAGACGAACACTGGGAGTTGGCCCTGTGGGGTAAAAACCTGCTGGATGAGCACTACCGCAGCTTCATTAATGGCTCCACGCTCTCTACCGGCGGGATATTGCAAACAGTCATCGGAGAACCCCGTACATTTGGCGTTGAAGCTATCTACAACTTCTAACATCCATCGCAACTAACACAGAGTATTTCGCTATGAAGAAAATCTGGATACAACTACTCGGTCTGGGACTGACGACAGCCTGTATAGGTTTCAACAGCCAGGCCGGTGAATGGTCTGAAGCGGCAATGGACGTCAACGACAAAGTCATCGCCTGGCGAAGGGACATTCATCAGCATCCGGAACTGAGTAATCGTGAGTTCCGCACAGCCAAACTGGTGGCCGATCACCTGAAAAAACTGGGGCTGGAAGTGAAAACCGAAGTCGCCCACACCGGCGTGGTAGGAATTTTGAAAGGTGGAAAGCCCGGACGCACGGTCGCTTTGCGTGCGGATATGGACGCTCTGCCGGTGACCGAGCAAGTAGACCTGCCCTTTGCCTCTAAAATCAAAACTGAGTATCGAGGGACAGAAGTGGGTGTGATGCACGCCTGTGGCCACGATGCACACACCGCTATCCTGATGGGCGTGGCAGAAGTATTGGCCTCACATCGCGATCAACTGGCGGGAACGGTTAAATTCATTTTCCAGCCCGCCGAAGAAGGCGCCCCCAAAGGTGAAGAAGGCGGCGCCGAACTGATGGTCAAACAGGGGGTTATTTCGGACGGCCCAAAACCAGAAGCCATTTTTGGCCTGCATGTGAGCCCCTTTCCGACGGGGTATATCGGCTATCGCCCCAAAGGTACCATGGCTGCTTCGGATGAATTTGAAATCGTCGTAAAGGGCAAACAGACCCACGGCTCATCGCCCTGGGCTGGCGTCGACCCCATCGTAGTGGCTGGCCAGATTGTCAACGCCATCCAGTTGATTCCGGCTCGCCAACTGGACATCACCCAGGCGCCAGCAGTGATTTCGACAGGAGCCATCAATGGCGGTATCCGCAACAACATCATTCCGGATAGCGTAACCATGATCGGCACCATCCGCACCTTCGACAGCGCCATGCAGGATGACCTGCACCATCGCCTGAAAGCCACAGCCAGCAATATTGCCGAAGCCTCTGGCGCCAGCGCCGAAGTTACTGTGGATCGCGGTTACCCGGTCACCTACAACGACCCAAGCCTGACTCAGTTCGCGGTCCCCTCTCTGCAAAAAGTGGTGGGCACCAAGCGCCTCGTGGAAATCAATCCGGTGATGGGGGCTGAGGACTTCTCGTTCTTTCAAAAAGAAATCCCCGGTGTGTTCTTCATGTTGGGCGTAAACAAGGCCGGTGTAGGCCCCGGCGAAGCAGCCATGAATCACTCGCCTTACTTTTACGTTAATGAAGACGCTCTCAAACTGGGCGTTGAAGCACTGACGACTCTGGCGGTGGATTACCTCAATGCCGAAAACCCATAAACGCCCCCCCAAGCCCGACTGCATCGACGGTTGGGTACCTGCTGAGCGCCGGGCAGGATCGGTATCTGGTCTAATGCGGCCTGTTCCAAGGCTACAAAATAGCTGCGCCAGCGTAACTGGCAACAGTTTCCGACCAGAACCGAAGATATCGAAAGAGGGGGGATTCTGAACCACGACCACCGAAGCACAACTGACGGACATCGAACGGGACACCGCGAGCCGTGACGGTATGGTATTGATCCCGGAGCCGTCCAAACAGGTGTTTATCGCCTATCGCGAACCGGAAGTGGCCGATGCAATGCGTATTTTATTGCAGGAAAAGCTGGTCTGGGGCACCACCGCTCCAGACCACATGGAGAGTTTTCCACTTTAGGCCGGCCCCGAGTTTAAAGCATCCGTATTCGATTGCGTCCAGCCGCCTTGGCATCGTACATCGCTTTGTCAGCCCGGTGCAGTATCGATTCGAGCGTATCGTCCGAGGCACATTCAGTCAGGCCAATGCTGAGAGTCAGCGCCACTGACTGTTTCAGCGCGGTAAACCCCTCATCGCGAACACTGTCCGCCACACGCTGTAACACCGCTTCGGCATTACCGGCCGACGTGTTGGGTAATACGGCCAGAAACTCCTCCCCTCCCCAACGACTGTAAGCATCTGACGCCCGCCCCAAACGCTGGGCTTTGCTGGCAAACAACTTCAATGCGGCATCGCCGGTTTGATGACCAAAGCTGTCGTTCAGAGACTTGAAGTGATCAAAATCCAAAATCGCGACCGACAAGGGTTGTCCGTAACGCTG
>NZ_CBFIHX010000093.1:0-13837 GCF_965662505.1 Pseudomaricurvus sp.
TACTCGCCGGCTTTATGCGCATCCTCACCGAGGGCTTCACTCAGCATTATCTGGGGCGGATGTTGAACATTCACCCCTCCCTGCTGCCCAAATATCAGGGACTGCACACTCACCAGCGAGCACTGGATGCCGGAGACGACATCCACGGCGTTAGCGTACACTTTGTAACACCAGTACTGGATGACGGACCCAACGTGATTCAGGCGGTTGTTCCGATTGAATCCGATGATGACGCCACCAGCCTGGCCGAACGGGTACAGGCGCAGGAACATATCATCTACCCCATGGCCGTGGCCTGGTTTGCCGAGGGTCGCCTGCGCATGGATAATGGCGCCTGCCTGCTCGACAACGCTCCCCTGCCTGACAGCGGCTTTATCGTTGACACTCGGGGTGCCAGAAACTCGAGCGACACACAAACACCCGCGAGCTGATTGCCACAGGATTTGGCAACTGACTGACAGAACTCGCTGATAAGGAGCCCCCATGGCATCTTCCCTGAGAAGGACATCTTCACTGAGAAACCTACTAGGCCTGTGCCTGTTTATTGCCGGCAGCCTGGTCACCCCCTCAGTTCTGGCTGACAACAAACCGGTCAAGCCCGAGCCCAGCAAATCTCAACAAGCCAAACCCGAACTGCCGCACCCTTTTCACGCGATCTACACGGCCGAATACAGCGGCCTGAGTGTCGAAGCCACCCGCACCCTGAAAGCCCTTGACGACGGCACTATGGAACTGCGTTTTATCGCCAAATCCTGGCTGGCGACTATCGAAGAAGTCAGCCAGTTTGACTGGAGCCCACAAGGTCACCTGATCCCCAAGTACTACCTTTACAACCGCAGTGGCCTGGGCTACGACCGCAAGGCCATACTGAATTTCGATTGGGCCACTAACAAAGTGGTCAACAATGTTCAGGACAAACCCTGGACCATGTCCCTGCCCGACGGCGCTTTGGACAAGCTTGGTTACCAGCTGCAGCTGCGCACCGACATGCTCAACAAAAAGTACAAGGTCAGCTACAAGGTGGCTGACGGCGGGCGCCTGAAAACTTACGATTTTGAAGTCCAGGGACAGGAAATGCTGGACACTCCTCTGGGCAAGCTGAAAACCACTCGTGTCAAACGTATCCGCGACGACAACGAGCGCGTTACCATTCTCTGGCTGGCCAATGACTGGGATCACATGCTGGTACGAATCCAGCAACGGGAAGAAGACGGTAAACACTACGAAATCAACCTGGCCTCTGCCGAACTCAATGGAGTTCCGGTCAAAGGCCTTTAACCCTCGCAGCGACGCTGATTTCAGTCAACTGCATCAATCAAAGGCAACACTATGACCATCACAGCAAAGAAAGTGGCTAGCATCCACTACACCCTGAAGAACGATCAGGGCGAAGTTCTCGACAGCTCAGAAGGTCAAGAGCCTCTGGCCTATCTGCAGGGCTTCCAGAATCTGGTACCTGGATTGGAAAACGCTCTGGAAGGCAAAGCTGCGGGTGACAAAATCTCAGTCGTTGTCTCTTCTGAAGAAGGCTATGGGGACAAAAACCCTGAGCTGATTCAGGAACTTCCTCGCGACATGTTTGGCGGTATCGAAACCATCGAAGTGGGCATGGCGTTCCACGCTGAAACCGCTGCTGGACAGCAAGTTGTAGAAGTCATCGATGTCGAAGGCGACACCGTCACCATTGACGGCAACCACCCACTGGCAGGTGTTGACCTGCATTTTGACGTGGAAGTTCTGGAAGTGCGTGACGCTACCGAAGAAGAGCTTCAGCACGGCCACGTTCACGGTGACGGCGGCTGCGGGCACGAGCACTGATCGCTCACGTGTCCGATCCAATCCGGATCGGGGTGGCTAACGGTTAGCCACCCCGATTCAGTCAATCACATCTGATCCATCAATCGCTTCTGACTTTACGCTCACCACAGCGTTCGCACTGATAAATAGTCACCAGCTTGCCCTGCTTCACATCAAACTGCTTTTCCTGCACCACTTTCCATTTGTGGAAGCCACTGCGACAAAGGGTTTTCCCCTTGTGCTTTTCCGCAGCCGTAGGCCGTTTGAACTTGATCACCTCACCCACAAATCATCTCCTCCACCAGGCTGCCAGAGTCAGGATTAGGACTTATCCAGCGCCAGTTGTCCACAGTTTCATGAAGCCTCTGCGACACACGCCAGCGCTCTATGGATAAATCAGGCGCCAGATGCCTTACGCCCTCATTTGGCGCAAAGTGTAACACGCGACATTGATCAACCACAGATCAACCTGCACAGAGATAAAGCACTACATCTAGTGGTGCACCAGATTAAAACCACAAGATGAGTTACAAATATTAAAGTTTTCTTATAGGAAAAAAAGTTATAACGGGCTTTATCGGCGCCGTTTTGTCCCCCGAGACAGGCCTCGCCTGATTTGACAGATTAGCGACTACTGACACAGCGGTTTACACACATTTTATCCACAAGAAATCACCAACCTTATCGTCTTGCAATCCAGCCCTTACCGCTTTATCTTGTACCCATCGACTGAACGACCCCTATATATAGGGTTTTGGCAACCAGATCTGAACAAGCGCGTGTCAAGTGAAAAGCCGGTTTTTTAACGGCAACGCTCTGAAAATGCACAGTCAGCACAGGTGGCAGGCGAAGAGCTCACATGACAAGCGAAGGGAAAGCCCTAAAACGCGTTTTCCGTCCAGATTCCTCCGCCGCAAGGCGGGGCATAGATACTCGGAACTGTAGCAAACGGACTGGCCACACCGATTGTATTTGAGCAGCTCATGTATGTGATGAATGTACCTGAGTCACGACCGCTCCAGAAGGCACGTCCGTGTCACCCGAAGAGCACCGCGAAGCAACATCGCTTCTCTGGTTTTGCCGTTACGGTCAGTACATTTTTTGCACAACACGCACCATTTAATTACACAACACGTTTATTAGCGGTACCGATTTTCCAGATCCGGTGCCTCGATAGTGGCAATGCTGTTTCTGCAGCTCAGACCTCTGTCGAGATTCCGATCCGGTTTAAGTTGTAACACCACGATAACAACCACAAAACCATGCACCATACGCGGAGACGTACATGCACACTGATTCTGATGTGACAGCAACTTCAGCACCAGCCAGCTCACCCCAGGCGAGCCCTGCCAGCAGCACCACCGTTGCGGCAACCACCCCCGGTCAACTGCGCGTGATCAAGCGCAACGGCACCGTTGTTGCCTATGACGAGAGTAAAATCTCAGTCGCTATGACCAAGGCCTTTCTTGCGGTTGAAGGCGGCACTGCCGCGGCCTCCAGCCGCGTACATGAGACCGTTGCCTCACTGACCAGTCAGATTTCAGCGACGTTTAAGCGCCGTATGCCCTCCGGTGGCACCATCCACATTGAAGACATTCAGGATCAGGTCGAACTGATTCTGATGCGCTCCGGTGAGCAGAAAATTGCCCGCGACTACGTCCTCTACCGTGAAGAACACGCACGTATGCGAGCCAGCAATCAGGTCGTGACACCCGATGCTGAATACCCGTCGCTGAATGTTGTGATGCCCGATGGCCAACTGCTGCCGCTGGACATCGCCCGCGTACGCACCATCGTTCAAGAGGCCTGCGCCGGACTGACCGGCGTTGAGCCGAAAGCGATTCTCGATGAGGCCATGCGCAACCTGTACGACGGCGTCTCTCTGGTAGACGTGAACACCTCACTGGTGATCACCGCCCGTACCCTGGTAGAGAAAGAGCCTAATTACTCTTACGCCACCGCCCGTCTGCTATTGGACAAGCTGCGCACCGAAGCGCTGAACTTTATGGGCCTGGCCCTGACCGCCACCCAAACCGACATGGAAACCCTCTACGCTCAGGCACTGCCAGCGTACATCCAGAAAGGTGTTGAGCTGCAACTGCTGGCACCCAACCTGCTGGATTACGACATGGTTAAGCTGGGTGCGGCTCTGGATGCCTCCGGCGACCTGCAATTCAGCTATCTGGGCCTGCAAACTCTGTACGACCGCTACTTCATCCATTCCGAAGAAGGCGTTCGCTTTGAACTGCCACAAATCTTCTTTATGCGTGTCGCCATGGGCCTGGCCTATGAAGAAGACAACCGCGAAGAGCGTGCGATTGAGTTCTACAAGCTGCTGAGCTCTTTCGATTACATGAGCTCCACCCCGACTCTGTTCAACGCCGGCACCCTGCGTCCGCAGCTGTCTTCTTGCTACCTGACCACCGTGCCGGACGATCTGCACGGCATCTACGGCGCCATGCAGGACAACGCCATGCTGTCCAAATGGGCTGGCGGCCTGGGCAACGACTGGACTCCGGTTCGCTCTTTGGGCGCCTACATCAAAGGCACCAACGGCAAATCTCAGGGTGTCGTGCCCTTCCTGAAAGTGGCCAACGATACCGCCGTCGCCGTTAACCAGGGCGGCAAACGCAAAGGCGCAGTCTGTGCGTACCTGGAAACCTGGCACCTGGACATTGAAGAGTTTCTCGAGCTGCGCAAGAACACCGGTGATGACCGCCGTCGTACCCACGACATGAACACCGCCAACTGGGTACCGGATCTGTTCATGAAGCGCGTCTTCGACGACAAAGAGTGGACCCTGTTTTCGCCCAACGACGTACCTGAACTGCACGACCTCTACGGTCAGGCCTTCCAGGACAAATACGAAGAGTACGAGCGCAAGGCAGCCAACGGTGAAGTCCGGATTTTCAAAACCGTAAAAGCCGTGGATCTGTGGCGCAAAATGCTGGGCATGCTGTTTGAAACTGGCCATCCGTGGGTGACCTTTAAAGATGCCTGTAACCTGCGCAGTCCTCAGCAACACGTTGGTGTGGTTCACTCCTCCAACCTGTGTACCGAGATCACGCTGAACACCACCGCCGGTGACGAAATCGCCGTGTGTAACCTGGGCTCTGTCAACCTGGCGCAACACATCGTCGACGGCCAGCTGGATATGACCAAGCTGGAAACCACCGTGCGCACCGCCGTTCGTATGCTGGATAACGTGATCGACATCAACTATTACTCCGTGGAAGCGGCGCGCACCTCGAACATGCGCCACCGCCCCGTGGGTCTCGGCCTGATGGGTTTCCAGGACGCGCTGTACAAAATGGGCTACGCCTACAGCTCTGAAGACGCCGTCGAGTTCGCCGACCGCTCCATGGAAGCCATCAGCTTTTTCGCCATTGACGCTTCCAGCGAGCTGGCCAAAGAGCGCGGCGCCTACTCCTCTTTTGAGGGCTCTCTGTGGAGCAAAGGTACACTGCCTATCGACTCCATCGAGTTACTGGCACAGAACCGCGGCGAGCAGTACATCAACGTCGACCGCAGCCAGACTCTGGCATGGGACACCCTGCGTGAGAAGGTCAAAACCCAGGGCATGCGTAACTCCAACGTGATGGCCATTGCGCCGACGGCAACCATTGCCAACATCACCGGGGTGTCGCAGTCCATCGAACCGACGTATCAGAACCTGTACGTGAAATCGAATCTGTCCGGTGAATTCACCGTGGTGAACCCGTATCTGGTTCGCGACCTGAAAGAGCGTGGCCTGTGGGATTCAGTCATGGTCAATGACCTGAAATACTACGAAGGTTCTGTACAGAAGATCGACCGTATTCCAGCCGACCTGAAAGCCCGTTACTCCACCGCGTTCGAAGTTGAGCCGCGCTGGATTGTAGAAGCCGCCAGTCGTCGTCAAAAGTGGATCGATCAGGCTCAAAGTCTGAACCTGTACATCGCCGGAGCCAACGGTAAGAAACTGGACATCACCTATCGTATGGCGTGGTTCCACGGTCTCAAGACCACTTATTACCTGCGTGCGCTGTCAGCCACCACCACCGAGAAGTCCACCATTGAAAGCGGCACGCTGAATGCGGTTTCCTCCGCAGCGGCAGCACCAGCGGCGGCCAGTGCCGCCCCAGCTGCAGAACCGCAGGCAGCGCCAGTACCTCTGGCCTGCTCTCTGGACGACCCGGATTGTGAGGCGTGTCAGTAACTGACCGCCAGGGATTGAAAGGAGAGGTGTTCATCGCCTCTTCTTTCAACACCAAACCGACAATGACACACAGAATGATTGCTACACGATCTATTGCAAAAACCGTCACAGAAAAACAATAACAAAGACCAAACATTAAGGATTTGAAACATGCTGAGTTGGGACGATTACCAAGACGAAGCGACAACTGCACCACCGATTGCACCACAAAAGACAGCACCACAGCCTTCAGCCCCTCAACAGGCTGCACCGCAAGCTGCACCAGCACAACCAGCCGAAGAAGCTCCGGCCGAAACCAACAATCGCCCTGCCGCACCGGTTGGCAGTGCGGTCGCTCGCGCTCGTGAAGCCGTTTCTGAACTGGATCCTGCACCGGGTCTGGAAGAACTGGAAATGGGCGCCGCTCGTGTTGCCGTAGACGAAAAACGCATGATCAACTGCCGCGCCGACGTCAATCAGCTGGTGCCGTTTAAATACGACTGGGCCTGGCAGAAGTATCTGGATGGCTGCGCCAACCACTGGATGCCGCAAGAGGTCAACATGACCGCCGACATCTCCCTGTGGAAAAGCAAAGACGGCCTGACCGAAGACGAGCGTCGCATCATCATGCGCTCACTGGGTTACTTCTCCACCGCTGACAGTTTGGTAGCCAACAACCTGATTCTGGCCATCTACCGTCACATCACCAACCCGGAAGCCCGTCAGTACCTGCTGCGTCAGGCGTTTGAAGAGGCGATTCACACTCACGCTTATCAATACTGCGTGGAATCTCTGGGCATGGACGAAGGCGAAGTCTTTAACATGTACCGTGAAATTCCTTCCGTGGCGAAGAAAGCCGCCTGGAGCATCAACCACACCTCCGGCCTGTCCGACCCGTCATTTAAAACCGGCACGCCGGAAACGGATCAGGAACTGCTGCGCAACCTGATTGGTTTTTACGCCGTCACTGAAGGGATTTTCTTCTACTGTGGTTTCACCCAAATTCTGTCCATGGGTCGCCGCAACAAGATGACCGGTGTTGCCGAGCAGTTCCAGTACATCCTGCGTGACGAATCCATGCACCTGAACTTCGGTATCGATGTCATCAACCAGATTAAACTGGAAAACCCTCACCTGTGGACTGAAGAGTTCAAGCAGGAAGTGATTCAGATGATTCTGGAAGGCACCGAACTTGAAATCGCCTACGCCCGCGACTCCATGCCGCGCGGCGTATTGGGCATGAACGCTGCGATGATGGAAGAGTACCTGCAGTTCATCGCCAATCGTCGCCTGGCCCAACTGGGTCTGGCAGAGCAATTCCCGGGCGTACAAAATCCGTTCCCGTGGATGAGCGAAATCATGGACTTGCGCAAAGAGAAGAACTTCTTTGAAACTCGTGTTATCGAGTATCAAACAGGTGGCGCACTGAGCTGGGATTAAGACCTGACCGCTCTGTCATCAGACAGTCTGCTCTTAATCGTACACACCCGGCAATTTGCGCTGGGATTAAGCAGCCATCTGCGGGTGGCTGCTGCAGTTAATCCCCCCGAGTACTCGCGGCCTGGTCCGCGGTATTCATGGTTACAACCATAAACCAAGGGGTACACAATGAGTCACGAACACCGCACACAAAACAACACGCTGTCGACTGAAGACATACAGATCGCGCTCGATCAACTGGATCAGACCGTCGAAGTGATGGGCGCTGTCATCAAGCGCTTAAAACGCAACCTCAACCAAACCCTCCCGTCACACCCGAAACCCAATTCTTCCCCCCCGACTTTTGACTTTGCCACGTTGCTCGACAAGAGTTTTCCGGATAACGGCTGGCACTGATTCGCCCCACATCCGTCCGACGGCTGACTGATGAACCATCATCGCTCAAGTGCCGTCAATTGCGACACTCAACAACAATAACTGAAACCCGGAGATTTTTGCCGTGAGTGGACTGCCCAACCCTGAAGGCAACGTACGCGCTGCTGTTTTAGAGCCTGCGGTCAATACGTATTCCGCCAACAACAAATACAAGCAACTTGCCCGAATCCTGCTCCACCTGAGAAACGATTTGCACCTGGAACAACCTCATCTGGCGATGCCCACCAGTGCCATGATCGAACACCTGGTGTTTAATTGCCCCCTGTCCTTGCTGGAAGGCGACGACTGGCAAGAGATCATTATCCAGTCTCTGGAGTATCTGATCGATCAGCTGAGCCCTTACAGCTTCTCTGACGAGCTCTTTTTGAGGTGCGACTGCAACCAGCCTTTGTTTCCCAATGAAGAGTTGTTCGACCCTCAGGATGCCTTTCTGTTTGCCCGAACATTACTGCGACAACAGCAGCAAGTCTTTGAGTAACACAGACTCGATAGAGTGAGGATGTGCTACAGAGGTTTAAGTTACTGGATGTGAAGAAACGCTTGAGATGGATTCCAGGGACGGTATAGTCATCCTATGACTGAACTATCTCCCTGGCAGGCGCTGCTACAACAATTGGACACGCAGCGTCCCGCCAGTCTGCTGTATTGCAGCCAAACCGATCAAACCGCCCTGCAGCAATGGTGCGACCACCACGATTGCCAGTTCACACACATCCATACCCCAGACGAACTGGAAGGGCTGGGTCGTTTCGATTGTGTAGTGATCGCCGACTGGCTGGAACACACCAGCGCTGAGGAAGGCATGCAATCAGTAGCTCGCATCCGCAACCTGCATACCCACGCGATATGGTTACTGATACCCGGCCACAGCCAACAGCCCAACCTGAATCTGATTGGGCTGGGGTTTCAAAGGTTGCATGCCTTCATCAAGGATGAAGACGCCCGAACCGCTCTGGAATGCTATGGCTACAACTTGGATCGCTATAACCACAAGCGGGAGTGGAACACCCCCAGATTCTGGGCCAACCCGGAAAACTGGGGTAAATACTGGTGGTAAACGTAACGATCTTCAGGCCTGCCGCCCCCTCGTCAACCCAGTTTAACCCCTAGGAAAGCAGACAAAGACACCCTCATCATTATTTCCCTCAGAGTGGATCCAGGTGCCCATTCTGGTGCTTGCACCTTAAACCCTCCCTTTAACAGGTCATTATTGCCCTCTTCTCGTAACAAGTATCGGGCGCCAAAACCGCAACCTGCTGATTTCAAAAGAAAAGGTCATTTCCGGCATAGTTAATGCGTTGAATTACGAGTGTAAACCGATGTTTACACCTCAATAGAGAGGTCATCAACCAAACAAGGATGAATTTATGCCCACGTTGATTCCACATTCGGCCAAACATTATCTGTATGCCACACTGCTACTTTGCAGCCTGCCGTTCAGTCATGCTCAGGCCGGTTTGATCGGGTACGCCGATGTGGTACTGGATTACTTTGACAGTGGCACAGGCCGGCTGAGCGGCCCATTTGGAGGCCATGTTAACGATTCCATCGACTCAACTTCTGGTGTTTACCCCATCGCGACATCCACCAGTGTGGTGTTAGGTAGTGACCCTGAGGGCTCTGGGGAAAAGATCGACTTTCTCAGTCTGCCGACCGGCTCTTACGTGACTCTGGGTTTTACCGATGAAACCATCACCGACGGTGCTGGTGCCGACTTTTTCATCAACGATGCCGGAGCACACCTTGAAAGTGCCGACGTGTTTGTGTCGTCAAACCTGATCGATTTTGTATTTTTGGGAACGGTTTTCAGCAATATTTCTATGGCAATGGATCTCGCAAGCATCAGCTTCACAGATCCTGTACAGGCAATCAAAGTAGTCGGTCGAGATACAGAAGGCGGCTCAGCCGGGTTTGATCTTGCTAACATTGAGGTGCTTTCAGGCAGCATAGGAACTGCACCACAATCATCACCGGTGGCCGTCCCCTCTCCGGCGTCTCTAGCCTTAATGGTGCTGGGTCTGGCTGTTCTTAGCCGGGGCCAGTACAGACAGAAGAAAGCTGCCGCACTCTCCCCGAGTTGCAGCCCAAGTCAGAGTTAGACTTAATTAACCCGAACCACACCCGGCTGTCCATCATGAGCGGGCTTGCCGGCTACGCCCGGTTGCCCGTCGCTGCCAGTATCACCCAGTGAATAGAGCCAGCAATCAGCTTGCGAGCCGCCTTTTCCGGCAGCTCCTGGTTCGCCCGCCAGACCGCCAGCGCCACCGCTGAGCATCACGTCAATCACTTCCAGCCATTGGTCTTGTCCCAATACCAGCTCGACATGCCCCCCATTACCGCCTGGCGCACCATCGCCGCCATTACCACCGGACAGCCCGTCGCGCGAGCCACGCCCCCAACAGGCAGCGTTCTTGCCCGACGTTCCAGGCTCACCGGGAACGCCCTGTCCACCATCGCCACCGCGGACATCGACCGTCAAATTGGCAAGACTGCCGGATGCAATGGTCAACCGCAGATCTGTGCCGTGACCACCCGACTCACCGCGAGAACCATGGGCTCCCGAGGCTGCAATCACACTGCCATCGGCAATCTGCGCATGTTGAATATTCAGAACAAAAGGGGTTGGCTGAGGAGCGATGCTGATTTTAGCTCCTGACTTCAGGGTCAGCTGGGCAACATAGAGTTCCGTAATGCTTGCCGGAATGAGTAATTTACCCGACTCCCCAATCGTCAAACGATCGAGCTGAACCGCGCCGACCAGCGAGGGCAAACGCAACAGGCCACGGTCAGCCACTTCAAACGTGTCTGCCCAACTGCCCTGACTACAAAACCACGCCAGTATCAGCAGAGACATCCGCCAACTACTCAACCCTTTTACTGCAGTCATTCCATCCCCCATAGTGTGTTTTTGTCATTTTCAAATTGTGCGCATCCAGTTGATGCGATATCAATCACGCAGGTGACTGACCACAGGATTGGCGTAAATCCCCAGAAAGATATCTCTTTGGGTCGCTGGCACATTGTCCAGACGCTGTTTCAACAGCTGTTTTTCTTCATCGTATTCTTTTTCGATAAATGGCTTATTGTCTGCACTGACCGGAAGGTCTGCCGCTTCCCCGTTCAGCAGTACATACGCCAGGTGATTGCTCGGATGCAAAACATAGCGTTCCCATACCTGACGATCGATTTCCTGAGCCACCTCTTCGGCGTTTTCGAAGTTTCCATCCAGCACATCACCAAAAGCAATGTGAACACTGCCTTTTTGACCGACAATCCCGGCAGCAATACTGGCCACGTCTTCGTGCTCTTCTTTTTCATAACTGCCATGCTCAGCATGAGAGTATAACTCTTTGGCTTTCGCCGCATCACAGGGATCCCATTCATAAGAGATCGACACCGGGACTATATTCGACTCGCGAATAAACTCCGCAAACGGCGTTGTTTTCGGACGACTCAAAGCCAACATACTGATAATGGCGGTATTGGTCGCATCCAGACCGTCCTTCGCCCGCCCCTCGCGCTGAGCAATCCAGATATTGCTTTTTTCCTGCAGGATGGAATGATGGATATAGGCTGACAGATGTTTGGACGCCTTGAACTTCTCACGGGCACTGGTGGCAGACCGCTTCACAATAAAGCTCTTGTTCAGACGCATCAAATCCGACACATAGGGTTTGGTCAGCAGGTTATCGCCGATGGCAATGCGCACCGTATTAAAGCCATTCTTGTTCAGTGCCCAGTTCACAAACGCCGGGTCCATGGCAATATCGCGGTGGTTGCTGATGAACAAATAGGGTGTGTTGCGATCCAGTTTGTCCAGACCGGATACCGTCAGATTGTCCACACAGCGATCGATCATGCTGTCCAGATAATGCGACACAATATGTTGCAACTCATCGACGGATGACACGCCTCGCAACTGCCGACTCAACACCCATTTCACCAGCGGCTTGAAAATCCAGGGCGCCCGGGTCGCCAGACGGGGGAAACGCAAGCGGGCAACCGCACCGATCAGCTCCGGATCTGCCAGAACACGCGCAATGGCAGGGGCGACTTCCTCGTCGTTATAGGGGCGAATATCATCAAATTGAGTCATTGTTTCAACAGCTTTGCAAAAGATTCCGGAAGCACGCCAAAAGGGTACAGGGCGTAAACCAGCCCGCCATTCAGAAAACCGTTAGGACGGTCGCGGCTGGCGGCGTTAAAATGGCTTGCCAAAATACCGAATTTGCCCGGGGAATACCACCGCTCATGCTCAATACCAACCCTCAATCTGCCACTATTTCACTGGATTCGCAGAAACCGTGTCCCTGTGGCAGCAATACGGCGTTTGCCGACTGTTGCTCACCACGACTGACGGGGGCCAGCCCTGCCCGGACAGCAGAGCAGCTAATGCGCTCGCGCTACACCGCCCACGTGGTGTGTGACGTAGATTATCTGGTGAAAACCTGGAAAGCCCCGGATCCACGCCCAGTGAACCCCAATGCCATCCGACAGTGGGCGCAAGAATCGGACTGGTGCGGTCTGGTGATTCATGACACCACCGATGGCAACCCCGACGATCCGGATGGCTGGGTTGAGTTTTCAGCCTTTTACCGAACCCCGGAAACCTCCCCCGCCAGCTCACAATATTCCCACCGCACACCCCCCTGCCAGCATCGTGAGAAGTCTCACTTTGTTCAAATCGACGGTCTTTGGTATTACGTGGAAGGTGAGACTGTGGATACCTCGACCAGCGGCGCCAAACCCGGTCGCAATACACCCTGCCCCTGTGGCAGTGGCAAAAAATTCAAACGCTGTTGCGGTGCCTGATTCCAAAAACAGGTAAAACAGCCGCCGCAAATGCGTGGAGTCACTGACCGGAAAAACGTAAAATGACTGATCCGGACCAACCGTCCACACGTATTAACCTCGAAACTCATACAACAAAGACCCGATTATGATCAGCAGTATTGGCCAGTTACTCGACCAAATGGGCGTGACCACACGTGTCTTCGACCTCGGCCGACATATTCAGGAAATCAGCACCGCCACTTTCGCCCAATTTGAGGCACAAGCCGTCGCTTATCCGGCTCCCTATCTCCACCATGCCTGGATTGGCTTGCTGTTTTGGGACAAAGACACCCCCGAAATTCCACTGCTGTGGTTTATCAAACTGCCGCTCGACGAGCAGGCAAAACTGGTACCTGCCGAACGTGATCAATTTCTCAAACAATTGATGGTCGCCCTGGGCTCCAATATTGAAGCCAGTAAACAGGGCAAACAGCTGGCCGCTGTACTGGAAGGCAACCCCTACGTGTTCACGCCATCACCAGAGCGTCAGGCCGCCATCCACGCTCGGGTGAATCGATTACTGGGTAAACCACCCAGCAGTTTCTACGATCCTGCGTGTGCCTATCTGAACTCGGATCTCAGCCAGTGGCAGGCCATCGGCATGCAGGGCCTGGCAGACATTGCCGTGCGCTGGCCAGAACATCAGGCAGACCTGATCCGGACCATTCCCGAGATGCCCTCTCCTGTGCTCACCGGCCTTTGCCAGTGCCTCGAGAATGAAGCCATCAATGGGGCTCTGGGCAAAGCCTTACAAACCCGTCTCAGAGATGAAACTCAGCGCGGTCCGGATGAACTGGACACGTCTCTGATCGCAGCACTGGTGCGCGGGCTATCACAATGCCAGGCGCTGGAACTGCGGCAGAAGACCTTGATCGAACTGCTAAGCTCCACCGCAGACCACGACATTGAAGTACTGGCCGCCATAGCCACCCGCTGCAGCCTCGATCTGTGCAACCCGACGCTGTGCATGCCTTTTTTGGAGGTTCTGAGCCTTCAGGGGCAAGATAACTTTAATCGTCTACTGGCTGACTTGCTGTTTTGCGCACCCGTGCGTCCTCATATTCTGAGCGCATTTCGCCATCCTCAAAGATCCATTACATTGGCAGAAGCCATCGGCGGGTTACTTAATCCCGGACAGACACAAGACAACGCGCT
>NZ_CBFIHX010000094.1:0-13774 GCF_965662505.1 Pseudomaricurvus sp.
GGCAGCAGGAGTAAGTCAAATATCAGGGCTGCCAACAAGCCGATACTGGAGAGCAGGCCAAAGTAGCCCATGGGCACGAAGGCGCTGGCCAGTAATAATAAGAACTGGCTGCACAGTATCAGGGTGGTGGTCATCACGGCGCGACCGGCTTTCTGATAAGTGCGGGCGAGGGCGGTGACCGGTGAAATGCCAGCTTTAATGCGGTGATTAAAACCGTGATAGACATGAATTGTGTCGTCAATGGCAATACCCACCGCGACACTGGCAATCATGGTGGTCGCCATGTCCAGATTGATGCGCATCAACCCCATCACAATAAAAATCAGCAGAATTGGGGACAGGTTGGGAATCATGCACAGCGCAGCATCCCTCAGAGAGCGCCATGAGGCCAGTAGCAGTAGAAAAATCAGAACCAGTGCGCCAGCCAGGCTTTTGCTTTGACCGCTGATGAGCAGCGCTTCCTGATCGGCAAACAGTCTGCCAGCACCGGAAATTTGCCAATCGACGTCAAGGTTCTTAAAGGCGATGGTGTTGTGCAAGTGCTCTCGGGTGCTGTCGATTAATTCACGGATCTCTTTGGCCCCATGGACGTTCGCGCTGATGGCGATACGGGTGTTGAGGTAGTCACGGTCGATAAAGTCGAACAGATCTTCCCCGTCATACACAAACAGATACTGGCTGATCAGATTGGGATCGTCGGGGATCGCTCGGTATTTCGGGTCTTCTGCGTGAAATCCCCAGTGCATCTCTTCAATAAAGTCAGCGGCGGAAAGGGTTTTGTCTACGGAAGGTTTGTTTTCCAGCCAGACCTGAAAGTCCCTTATTTGCCTTAGCATCTTCGGGCTGAGCAGCAAGTCCGGGTCTTCGCTGGTCAGTACCACTTCCATGGGCAGTGTGCCAGAGAGGGTGTCTTCAATGTGTGCGGTGTCTACACGCAATGGGTGATCGGTGTGGAAGAACTCCAGCAGGTTGGTTTCCACCTTGATGCGGGCGATCAACGGGGCTGTTACAGCCAGTGATAAGACCACAGCGGCAATGACGACCTTGGGGTAACGAAGTCCCACACCGACCAGCAAGCTCACCAGGCGATCCATATATTGCAGACCATGCTGCCGCTTAGGCCAGGGCTGACGGTCAAACTGCACAAATATGGGCGGCAGCAGGTGGATAACAATTACGTAGATCAGGCACACGCCCAGTGCGGCCGAGAGCCCAAACATACGAATGGGGGGAATGGTGCTAAAGCCCAGTGATGCCAGACCAATGGCGGTGGTAATGGCGCTGTAGAGCGCCGGTCGGCTGACTTCGGCCATGGCGGAAGCGACCCGTTCGCGACCGTTCAGACCGCGCAGAGAAGCGTACTGCAAGGCGTTATACACATGCACCAGTACCGCAATGGTAAGCGCCGAGAGCAGCGGCGGCAGAATGCTGGAAATAGAGTTGAAGGGCTGGTTGAACAGAACGTAAAAAGCAATGGTCGAGTTGACCACGGCACCGGTGACCAGCCCGGTAATGACGACAGCCAGCAGTCGGCGAAACAGTAGCCAGGTCAGCAGCAAGCCGATCAGTACCGTTAATGGGATAAACAGCATGTTGTCATGCAGGATCATGCGCATCTGAGCCACATCGGTGGTGACTTCACCACTGACGGCATGCAGATAACCATCCAAACGATGTTCTTCAGCGAGATCGAGAATGGTCTCTTCCAGCTGCAGGTTCAGAATGCTGTTGTCCATGTTATTGGGAACCACCACCATGGCAATGGCGGAACCGTCGGCGGCCACTAAGGTGTCTTTGGCAAACCGGTCGCTGGTGGCCCGCGCTAACCGTTCACTGGGGTGGGTGTCGTCCAGCTGATCAAGATCCACCAGAGGACTGATCAGAAAGCCGTCCTCGGTGCCTTCAATATGATCCTGATTGGTCACGCTAATAACGTTATTGACGGAGTCCAGATCACCGATATCGATACTGAGCTGATCGTAGGCTGTTAGAAATCCATCCGAAAACAGCGCAACCCCTTCAAACAGCAGGATCACCACTTCATCATCGGGGAAGAGTGTGCGCACATGATCGTTCAAGATGCGACTGGGGGCATCCGGTGGTAAGAAGGTGGTGGGGGCGTTATTGATATTGAGCTTGGGCAGAATGGCGTTCGGCAGAACCGTAATCGCCAGCAAGCACACCAGGCACAAGTACAGATTCCAGGGCAGGTTGCGCAACCGATTACTTATCTTGCGGTCTTCTGCGGTGGTCATGCGGACTTCAATAACGTCCTCACCGTCCAGGCGGGCATGACAGGCATGCAGCTCGGTGGCCATGAGTTTGCCGCGGGCGTTGCGCATGTGCACATCGATCCGCGGGTAGTGCTCTTCGCTTGGGTGGGTCTGCGCCGCCTGTCTTAAAAACAGACGCAGTTCGTCCTTGTCCAGATCCACGGTGTGATCGAGCAGGTTGGTAGCTTCCAGTTGATCACCGCGCTCGTAACCCAGGCGTTTGGCAAACAGTTCGTTGGTGAGAACAAAGATACCGTCATCCAGCAGGGCGCAGGCACGCCCCGGCTTGCTGAAAAACTGCCGATCCAGAATTTGCTGGTAGTCCTGTCGGGTATGGTCGTTATGCATTAGAGATTGATGCGCCAGCCCAAGTTAACCAGTGAGTTGTCTTCATAGAAGCCGCCAATGGTTCCGGTGTCGCCATTGTATTCGTGCAGTTCCAGATAAATTTCCTGATTAGTGAAACCGGTATAGGTCAGTTCCGGGTTGAAGTACAGGTCACTCATATCCAAGCCGACGTTAAATCGCATCCGCGCTCGCCAGTTGTTGTCGGCAAACGGCATGTCCAGGGTACCGTTGATGGAGGTCATGTCATCGCGATCGAGAACATCCGGCGCATCGATCAGGTAGTTGCCGGTTAGCTGTACATTAAGGCGGGTATCGCTGTCACCGGGGAACATCTCCAGTGCTATGCCCCAGGCAAGGCTTTCGGTGGTGTCAAAACGTCCGTCTGTGCGAGTGATGGGGGTGTCGCTGTTCCAGGCAGCTTCCAGTTTAAGTGTGCCGCCGAGGGCTTCAAAGCCCAGATCACCGGAGACGGTGGTGGATCTCAGGTAGCGGGACTCGATCACGTTGCGGCCTGCGTTGTAGGTGAAGTACGGTAGCGTGGAAATGCCGTGTTGAACACCCAGTGCGTAGTCGAAACCGCTGCCCAGTTGATTGAAGCGCACACCGAAACCGCCGTCGGTATTGGGTGCGTCATCGTCTATCGGGGTATTGCGGACGACCGATTCAATCAGCGGGTTGGTATCGAGACCTAGAATGGTTCCTTCCCGCTGATTGATGGGATACCACACGCTGTTGCTGTCAGGCAGTTCGGCTTCTCGAAAACGCGGGATATACAGAAAATCCAGCTTGCCATCGCCAATAAAGTATTCGTAGCGCACGGCTGCTGAAGCCAGACGACGGTCTTCAAGGTCGTCCTGCAGTCCGCGTCGCAGATCCTGAGTGCTGAGGCGATCCGTGGGAGGCACTTCATCGATTCTGCCCCAGATTACCTTTTGCGCGCCGATGGTCAGGGCGCCACTGTTGCCACGGTAACGAATGAAGGTTTCGTCATAATCCAGTTTGGTTTTATCCCAGTCGCCTTTGTTATTAGAAGATGAATCAGATCCATCGGGGTGCTCTTCGTAGTAATCCAGACGGGCGGAGGCTTGCAGTTCCCACTTATCGTTCTGCCAATTGATGGTGCCTTTGGTGTGACCGTAGAGTTGATATTCCGCTGGGCTGTCACTTTCGTAACGCCCGTATTCGAACCACACTTCATCCAGAGAAATGTTCACGCCGCGTTTGGATGTCGAGGTGTAATTCTGCAACGTATCACCCAGATCCTCATTGGGTTGACCTGGCTGGCTCTCATCGATCATCAGTTCGTCATCGATTGACAGACCGTCTTCTATAGACATGTCATCTTCTATGGACAGTTCGTTTTCAATAGACAGGGCATCACTGCTGCCATCGTCGATGGATAAACTGTCTGAATCGTCTTCGATAACAAGTTCTTCGCTGGTGTCGTCTTCAATGATCAGCAGATCTGATTCGGCGTAAACGTTTTGAGCGGGCATTGTGTAGCTCAAGCTCAATAACAGTGCCGCCAGCAGTGACGGATGGGTATAGCTCATGGTGCATTCCTTATGGTTTTGCGCTGTCTTTTTATAGTTGTTGTGATGATCTTGCTATCACCTAAAAGCATCAGGTGTTGTTTTTGTTTTTACTGCTTTTGTCTTTGTCTTTGTTTTTAGGATCTTCTTTTTTATTGTCCGGCCGGTAAGGTAATTCCAGAGTCTCGTCCGCCAAGCCTCTCTGAGTGAACAGTTGATCTGGCAGTCCCTGATCGTAGATGAGGTCGGTAGTGATCAGGTGGGTTTTGTGATCTTTTTTCAGATCAATCATGGTGCTTTGATAGATGCTCCAGTAGCCCTGAACTTTGCGGATCTTGCTGGCTTGCAAGCGCTTGATAGGCTTTTTGCCACGCGTGTAAAAATCGACCCGCAGAGGAATCAGCAATTTCTTGTGGATACAGCTGACTCGCTTCGAATAGACGGAATTGGATTTCTCAACGGGGATGCTTTCCAGCAGCGTGCAGGGCACACCGCCCACTTTATCCGTACCCAGAAGACGGTGGTGATCCATATTCACTTCGCGATCGCTCAGGTCTTCGTAGTAAAAGTCAGAACCGACAAAGCGGCCGCCCTTGCGGTTGGATGAGATTCGACGCACGCGATCCAGAGAGGGGAGGTAAAGCCACTGGTCTGAATTATCACCGGCTTGGTCAATGGACAGGAGCCCGGTACCGGCGACATCTTTTGGTGTGACAAAACGCATCAGCGTCCAGCGTTCAGCATTACCTTGATCAGCGGCATAGCTGTAGAGTAACCGCTTTTTCTTGATTTCACCTTTGCTTTCCAGTGCCATAATCACACGGGCGCTCATGTCTTTACCCGCAGGGCGGTCATAAACCGACTGAGCCAGGGTTTCTGCTGCAGAGACCTCTGTACCTGTCGGCTTATCTTCGGGTGTGTCTGCTGCGAAACCTTCTGTTGAGACAAGCGACAACAGCAGAGGCGCTGCAATCAAAAAGGCAGTCTGCGGAAATGGAGCACGTCGTATGAGTGATTGTGCCGCTAAAGCACCCAGAATGAATAAGTGGTTCATGCAAGCAAATCCTGTTTTACATCCTTGTTATGAAGTGGACAGCTGTCGTCTGATTTCACGATTGTGCGTTATTGAAAGGGTAGCCTACAAACCTTTTTACGCTCTAGCCAGTGAGTTGTAACTAAAGAGAAAGATAATCGTGGTTTTTGGAGAGCGATCGTTGAGTTATGTGCCATTAAGTGCCATTTACACAAGTAGATTGTCACAAATGACCCATAGCGTCAGATCTGAATAACCGTTAGCCTGCCTCACACGCTAATAACGTAACAGCACAATCATGTGCGTTCCACATCGGAGAAAGATCATGTCTACGGCATTTCAAATTCAGTCTACCCTGACGGAAAACGGCACCCTAGAGGTGGCCCTGGAGGATGTGGGTATACCCACTCCGGCGGATCACGAAGTCGTGGTTCGGGTCGAAGCTTCCCCGATTAACCCGTCTGATCTGGGAGTGTTGTTCGGTCCGGCTGATATCAGTGAGGCTGAAACCCGTGGCACCGGTACCGATACTGTGCTCTCAGCTCCTGTGGCACCGGCCCTGATGAAGCGCTTTAAAGCTCGTGTAGGCCAGGCGTTAACCGTGGGCAACGAAGGCGCCGGCGTGGTAGTGGCTGCCGGTAAGAGTGACGAAGCCCAGGCGTTGATGGGCAAAACCGTTGGTTTGTTCGGTGGTGCAATGTACGCCCAATACCGTGCGATTCCTGCAATGATGTGTCTGCCACTGGCCGAGGGCACCACGGCAAAAGAAGGGGCATCCTGTTTTGTAAACCCGCTGACCTCTCTGGGTATGGTCGAGACCATGAAAATGGAAGGCCACAAAGCGCTGGTTCACACCGCAGCGGCGTCGAATCTGGGGCAAATGCTCAACAAGATCTGCATGGCTGATGGCGTTGATCTGGTGAATATTGTCCGCAAGCAGGAGCAGGTGGATATTCTCAAGGCGCTGGGAGCGAAATACATTTGCAACAGCAGCGATGAGAGCTTTATGGCAGATCTCACCGATGCACTGCATGAGACGGGCGCGACCATTGCGTTTGATGCCACCGGCGGCGGTCGTCTGGCGGATCAGATTCTGACAGCGATGGAGTTGGCGGCGCAGCGGACACCATCGGAATACAGCATTTACGGTTCAACAACTCATAAGCAGGTATACCTCTACGGTGGTCTGGATGTATCTCCGACAACGCTGAGCCGTGGTTATGGTATGGCTTGGGGTGTTGGTGGCTGGTTGCTGCCTCTGTTCCTGGCTAAGATCGGCATGGAGAAGGGCAATGAGTTGCGTGGCCGTGTGGCACGTGAGTTAAAAACCACCTTTGCCAGCCATTACACTCAGGAAGTTTCACTGGCGGAAATGCTGCAAGCGGATATCGCCAAGCAGTACAATCTGAAAACCACGGGCGAGAAATATTTGCTATGTCCTCAGAAAGGGCTTTAAATCCCGGTTAATGCCTGAGTATGATGCTGTATAGCACCTTGCTCAGGTGTTTTTCCTAATTTCCGGCCCACAGGCAGTTGTATGATTGAAGAGCAGAAGAACAACCCGTTACATGGTGTGAAGCTGGAAGCTTTGCTCACAGAGTTAGTGGATCACTATGGTTGGGATGTGCTGGCCAGCGCAATCAATATCAACTGCTTCAAAAGCAATCCCAGCATCAAATCGAGTTTGAAGTTTTTGCGCAAAACCCCGTGGGCACGGGAGAAGGTGGAAGGTTTCTATCTGTACAAGTACAAGCGTCTTCCCAAGCCGGACGATGAGCAGTACGAGTTGCCGCCTCGCGATCGGAAGGTCCCGCTGAATCAGAAGCCTCGCGATCCTGCGGTGATTGAGGTGGATAAATCGGAGCGTCCAAAGCGATCCGTGTCCGACAAAAAGAGTTCTGTATCTGACAAGAAGTACGATGCACCCAAGCGGAATACCTCTTCTCAGGAGGCCCCGAACCAATCGGTTGATCCGTGGGCCAAGTGGAAAAGTAAGAATCAGGATTAAACCGGTCTTCTTACGGGAGGCATTCTCTCTGAGGGGTTCCCTCAGAGCGTTTCCTTCAGACTACTTTTTCCCCAGTCCTGCAACATAGGCCATAAATTCCTTGGCGTTGGCTTCCCGATCAGCGTCTACTTTTTTGGCGATATCGGTATCAGCCATTAAGTCGCTCCAGTCTTTCAAACCCGGAATCTCGGTGGTCAAATCCCATTGCAGTACGTTCGTGGCTACTTGTTGCGCTACTGACATCACATAGCGCAGGTAAATATCCGCTGCGGTTAATTCGCTGCCTGTGAGATAAGGCGAAAAAGTCGCCAGGGTATTCAGGCTGTTGATGCCGTGGGTCAGCACACTGCGGATCTCATTCAAAACCTTATCCTCTACCGGAACCTTCGCCAGTAAGGTTGGCAGCAGACGTCTGGCGGGCAATTCAATGTAGAGTTCGGATATTTTCATCAACTGCCGCACCTGAGCCCGAGCGTCCGCATCGGCAGGGTAGAGCGGTTTTTCAGGGTAGGCATCTTCCAGATAATCCACCAGAACACTACTTTCGGACAGCTTGGTGCCGGATTCCGTGGTCATAGAGGGCGCCTTGCCCATAGGGTTTACCGCCAGCATCTCCGGAGTTTGTGGGTAGACAATATGCTCTTCGAAAGGGATGCCTTTATGCAGCAGGGCATGTTTCACAATATTGTGATAATTGGAGTAGGGGAAACCGTGGAGTGTCAGCATGGATCTGGCCTTGTGTTATTCGAGTGAATGGTGGGAGTGAATGATTAGGCTTAATGGAGAATATTATCTGCTGGAGAATGTGATCTGCCATTTGGTGCCTGCCGGCAAGCCTGAGCCATGATTATAGTGAATTGTGGCTAGTTGTGAGGAAAGACATGCAAATATATATGATCTGGCGTGCAATGCATGGTGTGTGACTTTATGTATCCAGTTTTATATATCCAGCTTTATATAGCCAGCTTTGAACTGGGTGGCGTCCATGTCAGAATGCTTTCTTCGACGGGTTTCATAAGAAGAGAAAATAATGAAGAAACTATTGCTTGTTGCATTTGTCCTGCATGTTTTACTCGAAGGCCTCGTTGGCGTGCTTTTGATTGTTGCTCCTTACAAAGTGGCTCCACACGCTGACCCCTTGTCTCTGACCTTTGTGATTAATTATGGATTCGCTGCTGTGACGATGGCCAGTGTGGTGTTTTGGGGTTGGTCCGGGCGGGATAATTTCCGCATTATGGGGGTGGCTTTGGGGATACTCGCGACCTTCCATACAGCTCTGGCAGCGGCTTCCACCATGATGTTGGCCGAAGGCGGCAGTCCTGCAGTATTAGTCATTCATGCGGTGATGGCGGTGTTGTTTTGGCTGCTTTTTGCACGTCGCCGTCAATGGTGTGTGGATTAAGAAATGGTGTGTGGATTAAGAATTTCTTCATCAAAACGGGTTACAATAGCTCTTTTATGACTGATCTCTGGACGCAACGATGTTAAAAGCCCTTTTCCTCGATATGGACGAAACGCTCTGTGATACCAAGGGTGCGAACGCTAAAGCACAGCGGTTGCTGGGGCAGGCAGCCGAGGAAAAATACGGTCAGAACGCCGGGTTTGATGGCCAGATTTTCAGTGCGGCCTATGTGAAAGGCATTTACCGCGAGTGGAGTGACGCGCAGCGTGAGCGCTATTTGCCCATTGCCCAACAGCAGGGGGAGCGCGTGCTTCGTGTGCAGTTGATTCGCGACCTGTTGGCGGATCAAGGTGTCGATGAGGTGGCCGAAGCAGACGCTCAGGGGCTGCAGGACACCTTCGATCATGATCGTCTCGCTGCGTTTGACTTCTACCCGGGTATTATGGAATTCCTGACCGAAGCACGTCAGCTGTTCACTCTGGTGGTGATCACCAATGGTCCTGAGTACTCACAAATACCCAAGGTGGAAGCGATCAAGCTGGCTGAGCATGTCGATCACATCATCATCGGTGGTCAGGAGCCAGAGCAGAAGCCCGCACGATCCATTTTTGAAAAAGCCCTTAAGCTGGCCAATTGCGAAGCCCATGAGGCCATCCACGTGGGCGACAGCCTCGCCGCTGACATTGCCGGAGCTCATAGCTGCCAGATCACCTCTGTCTGGATTCAGCATCAGCAGCCGCTGGACGCAGAACTGGGTATTGAGCCCAGCCACACGGTGATGCACCCTCATGAGATTCCTGCTTTGATCCGTCAGCTGCACAGCAGTTGATGCTTTTTTGAGCATTTATTAGCCAGTTTGTCTCGACTTTACCCCTCTAACTCTCTATAGTGCGCTGCCTTTAGTACGACGTCCATGATGTCGTCTAAGGCAACTGTTTTAACGCACCTCTTGTTACGGCGCGCTGCCGTTCGGCTGCCTCCTGCGCTGCGTTTTAGTCTCTTCGCTTATGGCCTCGACGATTCAGGTCTCTACGTTTTTAGGAAGAACCCCTTGATCTCCACCGCAAACATCACAATGCAATTTGGCGCTGAGCCATTGTTTGAAAACATTTCCGCCAAGTTTGGTAATGGCAATCGGTACGGTCTGATCGGTGCCAACGGCTGCGGCAAATCGACGTTTATGAAAATCCTCAGCGGTGAATTGGCACCCACGTCCGGCAATGTGTCCATCACGCCCGGCTTTACCGTGGGCACTCTCAGCCAGGATCAGTTTGCGTTTGAAGACTACTCGGTGGTGGATGCGGTGATCATGGGCGATACCAATCTGTGGCGGGTAAAGCAGGAGCGTGACCGCATCTACAGTCTGCCTGAGATGTCTGAAGAAGACGGTATGAAAGTCGCTGAACTGGAAGTCGAGTTCGCCGATATGGACGGCTACAGCGCCGAAAGCCGTGCGGGTGAGATCCTGCTGTCCGCCGGTATCGATGAAGAATTGCACTTTGGCTTGATGTCACAGGTGGCTCCCGGTTGGAAGCTGCGGGTACTGCTGGCTCAGGCGCTTTTTGCCAATCCGGACATTTTGCTGTTGGACGAGCCGACCAACAACCTGGATATCCACACCATCAACTGGTTGGCCACGGTGTTGAATGAGCGCAAGTGCACCATGATCATCATTTCGCACG
Source organism: Pseudomaricurvus sp. (assembly GCF_965662505.1). Lineage (NCBI taxonomy): Bacteria > Pseudomonadati > Pseudomonadota > Gammaproteobacteria > Cellvibrionales > Cellvibrionaceae > Pseudomaricurvus > Pseudomaricurvus sp. The sequence goes on from NZ_CBFIHX010000094.1 coordinate 10,279, forward strand.
ATCGGCATTTCCTGAACTCTGTCTGCACCCACATGGCTGATATTGACTATGGTGAGCTGCGTATTTACCCGGGTAACTACGAGGCCTTCCTGGCGGCATCGTCTCTGATCCGTGAACAGCTGTTGATTGAAAACGCGAAGAAAAGCGCCGAAATCGACGAATTACAGGCGTTTGTAAACCGTTTTTCCGCCAACGCCTCCAAGGCCAAGCAAGCCAGCTCCCGCGCCAAGAAAATGGACAAGATCAAGCTGGACGAAGTGAAGTCCTCCAGTCGGATGACGCCCTCTATCCGCTTTGAGCAATCCAAGAAACTCCACCGCCAGGCCCTGGTGCTGGAAGATTTGTCCCACGGTTTTGACGGTGAAACCCTGTTTTCCGGCGGTGATCTGATTTTGGAAGCGGGTGCCCGCCTGGCGGTGATTGGTGAAAACGGCGCCGGTAAAACGACGTTTTTGCGCTGCTTGATGAAACAATTCAACGCCAATGCGGGTGAAGTCAAATGGGCTGAAAACGCCGAAATCGGTTATTGCCCTCAGGACAGCACTGCGGATTTCGACAGTGATCTGAGCCTGTTTGAATGGATGTCCCAATGGCGTATGCCCAAGCACGATGATTTAATGGTTCGCGGGATGCTGGGACGCTTGTTGTTTACCGCCGACGATGCCAACAAAAAAGCCAAAGTGTGCTCCGGTGGTGAAAAGAACCGCCTGCTGTATGGCAAGTTGATGATGACAGACAACAATGTTCTGATTATGGATGAGCCCACCAACCACATGGACATGGAGTCTATTGAGGCACTGAATCAGGCGCTGAAGAAATACGAAGGTACGATCATCTTTGTCAGTCACGATCGTGAGTTCGTCTCTTCGCTGGCGACCCGAGTGATTGAAATCAAGGATAAGCAAGTCATCGATTTTCAGGGGACTTATGACGAATACCTGGATCATCAGGAACAACAGTCTCGTCAGGTTGCCTGAATTGAAGACGTCACTTTTTCCAGTCAGGGTGTGCAATGACCAATAACGATATTTTACGCCGTTTACGCTATGTGTTTGATTTTCACGATACGAAAATCGTCAATATGTTTGCCTCAGTCGGTGAGCAGGTAACACCTGATCAGGTAAAGCGCTGGTTAAAGAAAGACGACGATCCTTACTTTAAACGTTGCACCGACAAGCAGCTGGCTACTTTTCTGAACGCGTTGATTATTCTACGCCGTGGCCGGCGGGAAGGGGTGATGGTGGAGCATGAGAAAAAAATCACCAACAACCTGGTGATTCGTAAGCTCAAGATCGCCATGGATTATAAAAGTGACGATATGTTGGCGACACTTGAACTGGCGGGTATGACCATCAGCGATCATGAGCTCAGCTCGTTCTTTCGCAAGCCTGGCAATAAGCATTACCGCGAGTGTAAAGATCAGATCCTGCGTAACTTCATTGAAGGTTTGACAAAAAAATGCCGCGGAGCGGATAAACCGGCTTGATGCTTCCGGTGTTTGTCATTCGGTTTTGGTTTAAAAGATCTCACTGATAGTTGGTTGAGATCTTTCAAGTCCCTCTTTTTTACAGTCTTGAATCCTTCCCAGCCCTGTCAGGGCTGCGTTCTTTGTTTTCTTCATTTTCCCCACCTTGCAACAACCCTGAATCGCTTCCATAGTGAGAGATACCGCTTGGTTGTTTTTTGTGCACTGCACACAGGAAATATGCGATGAGGGGGTTGTCTCAGCGTTGCTTAGTATTGTTGCTGTTTTGGTGTTTGGCTCAGGCCACAAGCGCCAGTGGCACAGTTTGGCTGATTGATATTCAGGGCGCGATAGGGCCCGCTACCGCAGATCATGTGATCCGGGGGCTGGAGCAGGCGCAGGAACAAAAAGCATCCTTTGCGGTATTGTTGATCGATACGCCGGGCGGGCTGGATTCTGCCATGCGCACCATGATCAAAAGCATTCTGGCCGCTGAGATTCCTGTGGTGGGCTATGTCACTCCACAGGGAGCCAGAGCGGCCAGTGCCGGCACTTACATTCTCTATGCTTGCCATGTGGCGGCCATGGCGCCTGCCACCAATTTGGGGGCGGCCACGCCTGTGCAGATGGGGGCGCCCGGAATGCCCGGAATGCCGGAAGAATCTCCGTCGGAAAAGCGAGATGCCCCTGAGTTATCCCCCGCTCCCTCTTCAGAACAAGATACAGCGGAAAATTCCGGAAGTGCGGACCGTCTCGGAAGTCCCAAAAAGCCACAGGAACAGAGCGACCTTGTACCGGGTTCGGCGATGGAGCGAAAAATCATCAACGATGCCGTGGCCTACATTGAGGGGCTGGCCAAACTCCGTGGTCGCAACAGCGAGTGGGCGAGTCGGGCGGTGCGTGAGGGCGTGAGTTTGTCTGCCGATCAGGCTCAGGAATTAAACGTTATTGATCTGATGGCGACGGATGTCACTGACTTGATGAAACAATTGGATGGCCGCCAGGTGCAGCTCAATCATTCGGACTATACCTTTGCTTCTGAAGGGGCGGAAATTCATCGACACGCTATGGACTGGCGCAGTGCCTTTCTCGCAGTGATTACCAATCCCAATGTCGCGTATATCTTGATGCTGATTGGCATCTATGGGCTGATCTTTGAATTTTCTAATCCGGGGTTTGGTCTTCCCGGAGTGCTGGGCGCGATGTGTCTACTCATTGCTCTGTACGCGTTTCAGGTTCTACCGGTGAGCTATGCCGGTCTCGGACTGATCATTTTGGGTATTGGTTTAATGACGGCAGAAGCCTTTGCTCCCAGTTTCGGTATTCTGGGGCTGGGTGGTGTGATTTCTTTTGTGATTGGTTCAATCATGTTGATGGACACCCACCTGCCAGGGTATCAGATAGCAATGCCGCTCATACTGGGGATTGCTGTGTTCAGTGCGGGGCTGCTGGTGTTTGCATTAGGCATGGTGGTAAAAGCTCGCAAGCGGGCTGTTGTGTCAGGATTACAGCATTTACTGGGGGCCAAGGCGTTAGTGGAAACACTGCACGAAGGAACTCCTATGGTGAGGTTGGATGGCGAACTGTGGCAGGTGCACAGTGAGCAACCGTTGCAGGTAAACGATCAGGTGACGGTCACTGCGATTGAAGGTGTGTACTTGCGCGTGAGTAAATCGACTGGCTAACACGCGGGTAACGACCCCAGTCATTAACGAATAAGGCAAAGGCAGGAGAAACACTATGTTTTTTGCAGATATCCCCTTTATCGGTCTGGTTCTGACCGTTTTTGTGTTGCTATTTGTCTTCTCGATGTTCCGGATCCTGCGTGAATACGAGCGTGGCGTGGTATTTATGCTGGGGCGTTTTTATAAGGTCAAAGGACCTGGTTTAATCCTTTTGATTCCAGTTCTGCAACAAATGGTCAAGGTTGACCTGCGGACTTTCGTAATGGATGTACCTACTCAGGACGTGATTTCCCGGGACAATGTGTCGGTCAAAGTGAATGCGGTGATTTACTTTCGGGTGCTGGAG
>NZ_CBFIHX010000095.1:0-13410 GCF_965662505.1 Pseudomaricurvus sp.
GTGGGTAGAGATTCCTTTTTAGGCCATCGTCTCGGCGTACTGCGTCAATTATTTTTCAACCGCAGTCATCAGGGATTAGTGCAAAGCCGCGCGCAGAGGCAAGGCTTTGACAATCTCCGCTTCAATATCCAATAGCTCATCCATGCGGGCATCAATATCACGCTGAGGAAAATATTCTGCAGCCAGATCAATAAACAAACGATTGTGTTTGGCTTCGGATTTGGCAATGGCGCGATAGAAATCCTGCAACTTTCCTTCCGGTAACGCTTCGCCCACCAGACCGAATCGCTCGCAGCCGCGGGCTTCAATAATGCCGGCGGTCAATAAACGATCAAGGAAATACAGGTCGCTGCCTTTGCGCATGACCTTCCGAAATTCGTTCACATAGGGATCTTTTGCATCTGCGCCCAGTTGCAGGCCACGCTCGGTCATGATTTTTACCACCTCGCGAAAATGGGTCATTTCTTCGATGGAGAGATCGATCATGGCTTTAACCAGTTTCGTGCGATCCGGATAGTGAGACAGCATGGAAATAGCCATCCCCGAGGCTTTTTTCTCGGCGGCAGCGTGGTCGATCAGAAAAGTATCCATATCGGCAATAACGATTTGAGCCCATTCGGCGGGAGTGTGGTAGCGCAGTGTGAACATGGGAAGAGCCTGAGTGTTACGGGTTTCTGGATGGAGTATGGGCAGGCATTATAGCCACCCTGAGCGGAAATTCAGACAGTTACTTGCCTCTGGGAGAGGGAAATCACTGTTTTCTGGGGCGGGGGTGACTATAATGAGCCACCATCGGGACCCTAAATGTCGACAGGCCCTACTATAACATTGAGGCAGGGGAGACACCCCAATTGCCCGTTTTCTCAGCAATCATTCTTACGGGATGGAAACATGATTATTAAACCCAAAGTTCGTGGCTTTATTTGTACAACTGCTCATCCGGAAGGCTGTGCAGCCCACGTTCAGGAGCAAATTGAATACATCAAGGATCAGGGCGCCATTGCCGACGCGCCGAAGAATGTATTGGTGATTGGCTGTTCTAACGGTTATGGTCTGGCCTCGCGCATTACCGCGGCTTTTGGCGGTGGTGCCAATACTTTGGGTGTGTGCTTCGAGAAGCCCCCGACTGAAAAACGTACAGCGTCTGCGGGCTACTACAACACCGTTGCCTTTGAAAAAGCCGCCAAGGCAGAAGGCTTGTACGCCGAGAGCATCAACGGCGATGCCTTCTCTGACGAGTGCAAGGAAAAAGCCATTGCCCTGCTGAAAGAGAACATGGGCAAGGTCGACCTGATCGTTTACAGCCTGGGTGCGCCACGTCGTCAGGATCCGAAAACCGGTGAAGTCTTCACCAGCGTGCTTAAGCCTATCAATGAAGGTTATACCGCGAAAAACCTCAACACCGACACCTTGACCATCACCGACATTACCGTCGAGCCGGCGAATGAAGAAGAGATCGCCTCAACGGTTAAAGTGATGGGCGGTGAAGACTGGGAGTTGTGGATCGATGCTCTGAAGCAAGCGGATTTGCTGGCGGACAAGTGCAATACGGTCGCGTATACCTATCTGGGTGAAAAGCTGACCTGGCCAATTTATGGTCATGCCACCATCGGTAAGGCCAAAGAAGATCTGGATCGCGCGGCCACAGCCATCAACGAGCAATTGGCGTCTGTGAAAGGCAAGGCCAATGTGTCAGTGCTGAAGGCGCTGGTGACCCAGTCCAGCTCTGCGATTCCCATTATGCCGCTGTACATTTCACTGGTGTACAAGGTGATGAAAGAAGAAGGGACCCACGAAGGCTGTATTGAACAGTTGTACCGTTTGTTCACGGAAGGTCTGTACACGGATTCTCCGCGTCTGGATGATCAGAATCGCTACCGCATGGATAACCTGGAATTGCGTCCTGAAACTCAGGCCAAAATTGAAGCTCTGTGGCCGCAGGTAACGGAAGAAAATCTGTTCGAACTGACTGACTACAAAGGCTACAGCGAGGAGTTCCTGAAGCTGTTCGGCTTTGGTTGGGACGGTGTGGACTACGAGGCGGATGCCGATCCGATGGTTGAGGCAAACTTTAAGTAATTCGTACGAAGCCTTAAGTAATTTGTACGTAGACGCACATCGCTTAAGCAAAACGGCCGGTATTTCCGGCCGTTTTTGTTTCTTTGTCCGCTAATTCTGACAATTCCGGGTTTGGGCTTTCCCTAATACACAGGAAGTTGATAGCCTTGTGCAACTGAGCGCAGCTTGCCACGAAGGGCGCCCGACGCAGGAATTACTATGGCTGATATACACACTACTCTGGTTCATTTTGATCTGATTTACGATGAACCGGTTGTCCTTTCGCCTCTGGTTAAGCGCATTACGGCCAATAACCCCAGCGCTTTTACCGGGCAGGGGACCAATACCTACCTCATTGGCACAGATCGGTTTACCGTCGTCGATCCCGGCCCGAATGATCAGGCGCATATCGATGCCATTCTCAAGGCGACCGACGGCAAAATTGATCGTATTCTGGCCACGCACGGTCACGAAGATCACTCTCCGGCCGGTAAGCCTCTGGCGGATGCGACCGGTGCCGAAATGATCGGTCTGACCGTCAACTCGGATCTCGAGCATCTGGATACGACGTTTACCCCCGCGCGGGATGTTGAAGATGGCGAAATCATTGATGCCGGTGATTATCAACTCAAAGCCATCTACACACCAGGTCATCTCAAGCGCCATGTTTGTTTCCTGTTGGAGCAGGAGCAAATGCTGTTTGCCGGAGATCATATTATGCAGGGTGCCACGGTGGTCATTATTCCTCCCCACGGCGGCACCATGTGGGAATATCTGGAGTCTCTAAAAAAGCTGCAAGGAACGGGTATTCAATTACTGGCACCGGCGCATGGTCACCTGTTGTCAGACCCGGACAAAGTTTTTCAGGAACTCTACGATCATCGCCTGTCCCGCGAAAATAAAGCGCTGGATGTGCTTAAGGCGCAAAAGAAGGGCACCGTTGAAGAGCTGGCTCCACTGGTCTACCCCGAAATTCAGGGCGACCTGATCAAAGGGACGCATATTGCGCTCTGGTCACACCTGCAAAAGCTGGTGCACGACGGCAAAGCCAAAAAACATCATGAGAAACACTGGATTATGGGCGAGGAAATCTGGGAAATCATCGACTAGTATTTCCTCAAATCACTACCGTATCAGTGTTTAATTTGTCATCAGACGGATTCTCGTCATAGCCCCAAGGAGTCGTTCATGGAATATCGCCCGTTAGGAAAAACCGATCTTAAAGTCAGTGCCATTGCGCTGGGAACCATGACTTGGGGGCAGCAGAACACCGAAGCCGACGCGTTTGAGCAGATGGATTACGCTCTCGAACGCGGGGTGAATTTGTTTGATACCGCTGAGATGTACCCGGTGCCCCCTCGCCCCGAGACCCAGGGACTGACTGAGACTTACATCGGCAACTGGCTAGCCAGCCGCGGAACGCGAGATAAAATAGTATTGGCCAGTAAAGCGGCCGGTCGAGGCGATAACAACCCGGGTGTACAGCATGTTCGCGGCGGTCCACGTCTCAATAAAGAGCATATCCACCAGGCAATTGAAACGTCGCTACAGCGTTTGCAAACAGACTATATCGATTTATATCAATTGCATTGGCCCGAGCGTGATGCCAACTTCTTTGGCCGGATGGACTACCGTCACGGCACCGATGACGGTGTTGATATTCGTGAAACTCTGGAAGCGCTGGCTGAGCTGGTTCAGCAGGGCAAGATCCGCCATGTGGGTTTGTCCAACGAAACCGCCTGGGGTGCCATGCATTACGCGTCAGTGGCGAAAGAGTTTGATTTGCCGCGGTCGGTATCGATTCAAAACCCTTACAGTCTGGTCAACCGCACTTACGAGATAGGTCTTGCGGAAGTGTCTGTGCGTGAGCAGATGGGCTTGCTGGCGTATTCACCTTTGGCGTTTGGCGTTCTCAGCGGTAAGTACATGAATGGACAGCGCCCTGCGGGAGCCCGTATTACCTTGTTTGATCGATTCACTCGCTACACCAATCCCCGTACCGATGCGGCGGTCGAGGCGTATGTGGGGTTGGCGCGAGAGTATGATCTGGATCCCGCCCAAATGGCCCTGGCGTTTGTGACCGGTCGCGATTTTGTGACCAGTAACATCATTGGTGCAACGACGATGGAGCAGCTGAAATCCAATATCGACAGCTCGGAGCTGACTTTGGACAAGGAGCTGCTGAAAAAGATCGAAAAAGTGCATCAGGCCAATCCCAACCCGGCTCCATGAGCCAGATTCCTGAGCCAGATTCTTGAAGCTGGCGGTGGAAGATCATGCCGACTGGGCCGAAGTTGTGGATCAGCGGGATGCCCGTTTGCGGCACTAGTTTTTGGTTAACAGGCCCTGCGGATGCCTTTCCGGTTGAATTGGACAGTTTTAACCCCCTTTTCAGACAAAGTCCACGCCTAACTTAGGGCTTCAGGACCGCTAAGCCCATAAAAATAAAAGAAAATGATCGGGGAACTTGTGTCGGGGTAAGGGCGTCAGTAACATTACGCTTTTGCTTTACCCTGACGGAGATAGTGCATGTTTCAAGGCAGTATGGTTGCCCTGGTTACCCCAATGATGGCAGATGGTCAGCTGGACTGGGAAGGCCTCCATAAATTGGTAGATTGGCACCTTGAAAAGGGCACACACGCGATGGTTGCAGTGGGTACCACCGGTGAATCTGCCACTCTGGACGTGGATGAGCATTTAAAGGTTATCAAAAAGGTCGTTGATCAGGTCAACGGCCGTATCCCGGTGATCGCTGGTACGGGCGCTAACTCGACAACGGAAGCTATTGAATTAACCCAGTCGGCCAAAGATGCCGGTGCGGATGCTTGCCTTTCCGTAACCCCGTATTACAACAAGCCCACTCAGGAAGGTCTGTTTTTGCATCATCAGGCCATTGCCAAAGCTGTGGCCCTGCCTCAAATGCTGTACAACGTACCAGGACGTACCGGTGTTGATATGACCCCGGAAACCATTGCGCGTCTGTCTGCAGTTGACCATATTTTTGGTGTTAAAGAAGCTACCGGTGAGATGGATCGTGTAGAGTGGCTGGTGGCGAACACCCCAGATGATTTTATTATCGTTTCTGGCGATGATCCCACCGCTGTGGAATTGATGCTGCTGGGTGGTAAAGGCAACATCAGTGTGACGGCAAACGTTGCCCCGGCCGAGATCGCCCGTATGTGTGAGTTGGCGATTGCGGGTAAAACCGAGGAAGCTCGCGCGGTGAATCAGTCGTTAGTGCCGGTTCATAACGCCATGTTTGTTGAATCCAATCCAATTCCTGTGAAATGGGCTGTGGCGGAGCTGGGGCTGACCCAGGCCGGTGTGCGTTTACCATTGACGCCGCTGTCGGAAATCTACCACCAGCAGGTACGTGATGCCCTAAAAGGCGCGGGTTTGCTTTAAGCGTCCGCCACAGTAATTTCTAGCTCCATTTTCGAAGCTGCCGGACTCGTGAAGTACCTGGATCCTGGAGCTCCATAGAAAACAAAAGATGACAAAATAATGATGAATCGTTTTATTGTTCGCGCCACTGTGTTGGCTGTGGTTGGGGGAATATCAGGCTGTAGTTCTCTGTTCGGTCCGGAAGGCTATTTTCGCGATCGCGGTGATGATTACCTGAATGCAGATGTCATTGAACCCATGAGTCTGCCGCCCGGAGTCACTGAACAGCGGGTTCAGCAGCTCTATATGGTCCCCACGATCCAGAACAACGAAGTGGATTTTGGCCGCGGTGAATTTGACATTCCGCGTCCACAATCTCTGTCTGACAACGCATTCGCGGACAAAGTTAAGATTCAAAAACTGGGCGACCGCCGCTGGATTCTGGTGAGCGCACCTCCGGCTCAAGTCTGGCCGCAAGTCCGTGGGTTTCTGTCCCGCAATAACCTGGAAGTGGTCTACACCGATGCTACCAGTGGCGTGATTGAAACTGGCTGGCTGCGCTTTAAGGGCGACGAGGACACCAAAGATAAGTACCGTTTGCAAATCGAGCAGGGGGTACAGCCCGACAGCACCGAGATTCACGTTCTGCACATGAGTGTCAATACAGACATTCCCGGCAGCGGCCAGGTTAACTGGCCTACCGAGTCCGTCAATGATGAGCGTGAAGCCTGGATGATGGATGAGTTGGCGGCAACGATTGCCAGCGATACGACAGACGGTCAGGCAGCATCTCTATTGGCTCAGACGATTGGTCTGAGTGACAAGGTCACTCTGGAATCCAGCGCTGGCGAGCCTATGCTGCAATTGTCTCTGGCCTATAATCGCGCTTGGGCAACCGTGGGTCATGCGGTACAGAAAGAAGGCTTCACCCTGTGGGAAAGCGATGACGCAGTTGGTGTGTACTACGTCAATTTCGACCCGAATTTCCAGGAAAATGAAGACGAACCAGGGTTCTTCGGCGGCATGTTTGGCGATGATGAGGTGGTGAAGACAACCCCTTACAGCTTGAGCGAAGTACTGACTCATTTGCAGCTGGACGATACCGCTGAAAATCGCGAAATCTTCAGCAGTGTAAGCAACTCTTCTTCAGAAGCTCTGAAAGATGTGCCGGGTTATCTGGTGGTCGTTCGTGGGCAGGGTGAAGATATTCAGGTACGTATTCGCGATGGTTATGCCCGTAAACTATCGAATCGAGACGCTAAAAAGCTGTTGAATGTTATTCGTCATAACCTGATTTAATCCATATGGCTGTCATGAAGTTTGCTTCTTTGGGCAGTGGCAGCCGCGGTAACGGGACCCTGGTGTCCTGGAAAGATCAGTTACTACTGGTTGATTGCGGCTTTACCATCAAAGAGGTAGAGCGCCGCATCGAGCGTTTGGGGCGCAGTGTTGCTGAGATTACAGCGGTGCTGGTGACTCACGAGCACGCCGATCACCTGAAAGGCGTGCCACCTCTGGCGCGAAAATATAACCTCCCTGTCTATATGACCCCGGGTACTTTTCGTAGTCGGGATCTGGGCAAACTTCCTTTCCTGCATTTAATCGAAGGTTATCAGGCGTTTCAGTTGGACGAGCTTGAAGTTCTGCCTGTGGCCGTGCCGCACGATGCGCGGGAGCCGGCTCAATTTGTGTTTCAGGTGGCGGGTAAACGCTTAGGCATATTAACTGATTTGGGCAATATCAGTGCCCATGTGGAAAGCCACTTCTACGACTGCGATGCTCTGTTGCTGGAGGCCAATCACGATCCTCAGATGTTGGCTTCCGGTCCCTATCCTCCATCCTTAAAACAGCGTGTCGGAGGCCCGTGGGGGCATTTGAGTAATCAGCAGGCGGCTGGTTTTCTGGCGAGAATCAATGCCGATCGGTTACAGCACCTGGTCGTGGGGCATATCAGTCAGAAAAACAACTCTCTCGAGTTGGCCCGACAGGTTCTCAAGGAAGTGACCGATAAGATTCCCAGAGTGGAATACGCCTGTCAGGACGAAGGCTTTGACTGGATCAACGTGTAGTTCTCGCTTGGTGTAGTTCTAGCCAAGGGCAACTCTAGCCTGTTTTTTCATCTGATTTCTGTGCTCATGACTTCTGAAATAGCCCCCTTTTGGGGCGTTTTCCGGGTTTAGTTGGTACCCACTTCTTAATTTTTGTGGTCGCAACCTGTCATACCTGTCAGGGTTTGTCCACACCTGTAAATTTTTTTTAACCGACTCGTGTTCAGACTGTTGAAATATTCGAAAGCCCTTTTAAAAAATACATAACTCTATGAAATATATAGAAAAAGCAGGCTGTGATCACTAACTGCGCAGTTTGTTCATCCCGCTGTAATAATGGGGGCTGGATGAATGTGTGCAAAGCTCATTCACAGACTTATCCACAGCTATAGTGGATAAGTGAGGAAAATAGACGGCTTTTTTGAGCGATCTGCATGGCGAGAGGGCTTGTTCGGTGCCATTATTGGGCGTAGATATTCATTAATAATCGGCTATCGACTTTTCCAGCGCGTACTTCTGGCTTTTCGTTCCCACATCAGGGGGGGCTACCAAGTACGCAGAGAGCTCTCAGAGCTCGCAGAAACTTCTCAGAGCACGCAGAAAGTTCTCAGAAGTCTGAAAGAATAGCCAAAATAGCCTGTTTTCGGCACTGCCCAGCTTTATTGATATTCCTACTTATGGTTTGATGAACCACTATCAAAACATCTTGGGCATAAGGAGCTATATGACCGTGGAAGATGAACGTCGCAAGTTTGACCGGAAGCCAACTTCGATAAGAGTAGAAATGACTCACCCGGCGTTTGGGACTATTGTAGGTTTTGCCCGGGATGTCTCAGATGGCGGCGCCTCGGTGTTAATCGAAAATTACCAGATTCCCCCCGTGGGAACGGTTGTCGATGTGCGGTTCAAGAAAATGGTGGGCCCCATCAACGAAGAACCCGTCAAAATGCAGGTCATGCACCACCATCGCAAGATGGCGGGTCTGATGTTTGTACCCGCATCCCGTTAAGACTCTATTCAGCCCATTTGCGCGACACTGAACTCAATACGTTGCTTGCAGCAAGCCTCGATATAGAGGCTTTACTGACATTGCTTTGGCAAGTGTAAGTTGGCAGAGCTTATTTGTTTTAATTGCAGAAGGTCGTCGCAGGCAAGTTTGGGGTTGTTCTCCAGCTGGACTTCTTTCAGGCGTGGCAGATTCAACAGCTCTGAGACCTGTGTTAAGAGGTTGTCGTTCACTTTTAAGACTTCGATTTTGGAGAGGTATTGAAGCGGTTTCAGACTGGTGAGCTTGTTGTTTTCCAGATTGATTTGTTTCAGCCCCTGAAATACCTCGATACCTTTTAAGCTGGTCAGTCCTGCGTGACTACAGATCAACTGGGTGACTTGCTCGAATGATGTGAAGTTACCGTCTTTAATGATTTGGTCCAGGCAGCTTTTCAGGCGAGGGTCTTCTGTATCGAAATCGGTCAACAGGCCTGGCGGGGTATGAACCACAGTCTCGTTGAGCGTCATCTGGTATTGAGTACAAGCGCTGAGAGTTAAGATAAAAGCACCAAGGGACAGGGTGTAATGGTTACGAAACAGGGAAGCGAAACGACTCAAGCTAAAGAAAGGAATCATGGACGGTCTCATGGAGTTTTACAGTTATATTTTTGGTCAGCGTCGATTGTAGCAAGTCGCTCTGAGAAAAGCGTGGATGAATTCTCAGGCAAATTTGAAAAGGCTGATAGAATTGCGCCGCTTTTTGATGTGTAAGCAGACGCCTAAGCTGGACTGTTACGAGATGGATTGGTCACTTACATTTTATTTAACCTAGTATTACCACTTGAATGATTCATTAAATAAGGAGAACAACATGTCGCGGATACTGATTGCGCTGTTTACCGTTTTGGCTGTGGGCTGTATGTCTACAGACCCGTACACCGGCGAGCAGAAAACCAGCAATACGGCGAAAGGTACAGGTGCAGGTGCAGTTGTGGGTGCCATTATTGGCGCAGCAACGGCGAGCAAGAAAGACCGCGGTAAAGGCGCACTGACGGGTGCAGTTGCCGGCGGTGCCATCGGTGGTGGTGTAGGCTTCTACATGGATAAGCAGGAAGCCCAGCTGCGCAGTCAATTGCAGGGTACGGGTGTGCAGGTTCGTCGTGAGGGCGATACCATTCGTCTGATCATGCCTGGCAACATCACATTTGATTCCGGCCAGAGTGCGATTCGCAGTAATTTCTATCCCACGCTGAATTCAGTGGCTGTGGTGCTGGCTGAGTTTGATCGCACGGCTATTCGTATTACTGGCCATACCGACTCCACTGGGGGCGCAGATCTGAATCAGCGTCTGAGTGAAGCCCGTGCCGACAGTGTCAGGCAATATCTGGTGTCACAAAAAGTCGCCTCGGGTCGTGTTCAGACTTCGGGCTATGGTCCACGTTATCCGATTGCCAGCAATGATACTGCCGAAGGTCGTCAGGCCAACCGCCGTGTTGAGCTGGAATTGTTGCCTCTGGATAGCTAAGTCAGCGATTTTGGACAGTCTGCCTGTATAAGGTAGGCCGCGTGTACTTTGCGGTTGGGCATTGCCCGGCCGCAAAGGGCAGGTTAAGCTAGCGCGCATCAAAATGACCGCGGTAGTGAATTTCATGAACAAACAGACTGAAACTTGGGCAAAGACGCTTTTCCTGTCACTGAGTGCAGTTTTGATGATGCTTGCGTCCGCAATGGCTTCATCTGTTGAATCCCAATCCCAATCCCAATCCCAATCCCAATCCAAATCCCAATCTTTAGCTTCTGACCACACCACCGAGGCGTTGGCCGAGCAGGTTGATACGGTGGCGTTAGTCACCATTACACACGTCAGTAGTTTGGTTAACCGCGGCATGAGCTTCCCGGGATTGCTGTCTGTGGAAGCGTTTTCATACCAGTTAAACGTCAATCGTCTCTGGAAGGGTGGCATTCCAGTTGATCTCGAACTGAAAATCAGCTTGAAGAATTGCGCTCAGCCGTTGCGCAAGGGAGAAACCTATCTGGTATTTGGAGATTTGACGGCAATTCCGAAAGCTTCCCGCACCACGCTGGAAGAGTCGGCCTCTCTAGATCCTGCAGTAAAAAAACCTTCTTTTGAGTGGGTGACGAAGAGCTGTGATCAGGTGATTCCCGAGTCACAAGCTCAGCCGCGTATTGTTCAGTTAAACCAGTTATATCCGTCCCGAACTGTCGCACAGTACACTCCGCGTTAATCAAAATGCCTGAATTTCCTTCCCCGCAGGCCATCCTCTGCCTGTCAGCTGAACACGAGGTCGAAACCTCGGAGTTGGCTGTGCGTTTGAATGTGCCGCAGGAAATGATTTTTCACGCAACCAATACCAAAGAGCTTCCCGAGAATGTCAGGTCTCTGGAAGGCTTTGTGTTGTTGTTAGGAGAGCAAGGCCTGGCGTTACAGCCCTTGGGCAAAAAAGCTCCGGGACCGACGCATGTCGACTTTGAAAGCGGGGCGGTTGCCCATCGGCGCAAGTTCGGCGGTGGCTCGGGTCAGATGATTGCCAAGGCTGTGGGCGTCAAGCTCAGCCGACCTCTGAAAGTGCTGGACGCTACAGCAGGGCTGGGTAAAGACGCCTTTGTATTGGCCAGCCTTGGCTGCGAGATGGTGATGTGTGAACGCAATACGGTGGTTGCCGAATTGCTGGCCGATGGTGTTCGGCGAGCGCGGCAGTCTTCTGATCCTGATTTGAACGCCATCGCACAGAGATTGTCTCTGTCGGCGGGTGACAGTTTGCAACAACTTGAAGGTGCCGTGACAGCCGACGTGGTGTATCTGGATCCTATGTTTCCCGACCGCACCAAGTCCGCCAGTGTGAAGAAAGATATGGCGGCATTTCACCAAGTGGTTGGGAAAGATGAGGATGCGGATCAACTGTTGCCGTTAGCTAAAGCTGTAGCGACCTATCGAGTGGTTGTGAAGCGGCCGCGCAAGGCTCCGTTTCTGAATGGTGAATCGCCTACCTACCAATTAACCGGTAAAACCAGTCGCTACGATATTTACGTCAATCGCAAACTGCCTGACTGATTTCGGATATTTACGAGAACTTCCGCGTTACTCGAAAAAGAATTTCACCAGCCGACTGATCAGCATCCTTATCTGAGCCATCATGGCAATCAGAAAGCCCATCCCGCCAATGATCAGTCCGGTTAACAGCATCAATTCCTGTGATGTGGATGGCTGTATGGCCGATACGCTGATATAGATCAGTACCCCGCCCAGGAAAAACAGCATGGCTCCTAATTTAAATTGCCTAAAGCTCTGAGCCAGCGTGGCGGAGTAGTGCTCTTTGAGGCGTCGCCCCCAGTGTTTTCTATCGGGCTCTACCATTTACGGAACAGCTTGATGACGCCACTGGCAGTTAACACCGGTTGGTCGTTGACTCGCAACTGGCAGCGGGTAAAGGCGATGTTTTTCCCTTGCCGGGTAACCTCTGCTTCCCCGAGGATCAGGTCTCCGGCCTGCGAGGGACCGATAAAGTCACTGTTGCAATTGACGGTGACCACGCTATTGATGTCTTCGGTAAACGCAGCCATACAGAGACAATAATCGGCAAAACTCATCAGGATGCCACCGTGAGTGCTGCTGGACATATTGCAGTGGTGGGGTTTGACCCGGAAAGCGGTGTAACAGGTGTTCCCTTCGCGGTAGTAGAAAAACGGCCCGATATAATCCTCTGCGGTGTCGCCGGGGTAATGTTGATAGTGATCCGGAATGTCGAAGTCTTTCGGGTCAAATAAACCTTTGGGGGCTGTGGAAGACATTTATTATTTTCCCATCGTTGCGCAGCATCGTCATCGGAGTGGCGGGCTTCAACCCAGCGCGATCCCTGATCAGTCTGTTCCTGTTTCCAAAAGGGAGCCTGAGTTTTGAGAAAGTCCATAATGAACTCGCAAGCGGAAAAGGCATCGCCCCGATGTGCGCTTGAGACGCCGACAAACACGATTTGATCGCTGGGGTGAAGCTCTCCCACTCGGTGGATGATACGCACAGCTTGCAGTTGCCAGCGCTGTTTGGCCTGTTCGACGATCCCTTCCAGCACTTTTTCGGTCATGCCGGCGTAGTGTTCAAGGAATAGAGACTTTACGTTGTCACCTTCGTTAAAGTCCCGCATCAGTCCAACGAAGGTGACAATGGCGCCAATGGCGGGGCAATCCTGACGCAGCGCTTCATACTCGTGTTGCAGTTCGAAATCCTGTTCCTGGACAAGGATCATATTTGTCTCCTTAGCCGCCAGTAACCGGGGGAAAAAATGCCACTTCATCGTCGCCGTTTAGAGGTGTTTCCCAGTCGACGACTTGCTGTTCAACAGCGACAAACAGACCGGCGCTGTGCAGGGCTTTGTGCCAGTTGTCGCCGCGCAGGCACAGGTGATCACGCAGTCCGCCCACGGTGGTAATGCCGTCTGGCAGGGGCAGAGCTTCTTCGTGGCTATTTAGGTCTTCCCGCAGGCGGGCAAAAAAAAGTAATTTCAACATAGAGCTTCACTTCTGACTTCTTGAGCCGGTTATTCTAATGGAGGCATTAATTATTGGCTTGCCAGTGACCGGATTTGCCACCTTGCTTTTCAAGCAGGCGAACATTGCTAATCACCATACCCTTGTCGACGGCCTTACACATGTCGTACAGGGTTAAAGCGGCGACGGAAGCTGCTGTCAGTGCCTCCATCTCGACTCCGGTCTGACCGCGCAGTTTACAGGTGCTCTCGATGCGTACCTGATTGTGTTCTGGCAGTGCTTCCAGTTCTACCTTAATGGAGGTCAGCATCAGAGGGTGACACAGGGGGATCAGGTCAGAGCACTTTTTGGCGGCCTGAATGCCTGCAATGCGTGCCACCGCGAAGACATCCCCTTTTTTGTGACCACCTTCCATAATCAGTTGAAGTGT
>NZ_CBFIHX010000096.1:0-13392 GCF_965662505.1 Pseudomaricurvus sp.
ATTGGTCACCGGAATATAGGGCAGCACTTCTGCCGCGCCACAAGACACCTTGCGGGCTGTTGGCGTGAGGCTGGCGGAATTATCCTTCGGCGCAATCACCGCATGCACACCCGCCGCCTCGGCGGTGCGCAAACAGGCCCCCAGATTATGAGGATCAGTGACGCCATCCAGCACCAGCAACAGAGGATCTTGTGTTAAGCCCTCCAGCATCCGGTAAAGAAACTTCTCATCGTGAAGCTCACCGGGAAAACTCATGGCGACCACGCCCTGATGGTTACCATCCACCAGTTTATCCAATTCTTTACGGCTTGCCTGACGCACCTTAATATCCGCACTGGAGGCCGCCGCCAATACTTTTTGCAGACGCTGATCCTGACGTCCCTGTAACACCAGTACTTCATTGACCCGATGCGGAGCACTTTTTAACAAAGCCTGCACGGCGTGCAAACCAAATACGGTTTCTAATTTTGCCACGTTGTTCTCGCTTTACTTAAACGGAAAAACCACTTCTGGTGAAGTGGTTTTCGGGTTATCCGCTAACACTTCGCTCTACGAGGTCAGCGTTTTTTTGCGCCCGGCTTGTTAGGAGCGGTTTTCGTCGCCTTGGCTTTGCGCACCTGATTGCCCTTGCTCGGCTTTCCGGAAGACTTCTTCGCGGGAGCCTTTTTGCCAGGCGCTTTTTTAGCCGGTGCGTTTTTGCCTGAAGTGTTTTTCGCAGTCGTCTTTCTGCCAGAACCAGACTTATTCGCCCCTGACCGATTACCACCGGACTTGCTCGCACCTGATTTATTAGAACCCCCGGAGCGGCCACGACCACCGCCGGACTTGCGCTTGCCAGGAGCGTCGTCACTCTGAGCCAGTTTGCGCATATTGCCTTTGGTGTCCACCGGCTTCGCCGCATTCTTGCCGCGCTTAGCCGCAGTGCCTTTACGGGAACTGGAAGTAAACGCGACCATCTCCAGATCAACCTTGCGATCGTCCAGATTGACAGAGGCGACCTTAACGGTCAGCTCGTCACCCAGACGGAACACCTGGCGAGTGCGCTCGCCCACCAGACGGTGTTGCGCAGCTTCGAAGTGGTAATAGTCGTGCGGCAGATTGGTGATGTGCACCAGACCTTCCACATACAAGTCTTTCAGTTCTACGAACAAACCAAAACCGGTAACCCCCACCACGACGCCGGTGTACTCCTCGCCGACATGATCCTGCAGGTACTCACACTTGAGCCAGCTGGTGACGTCGCGGGTAGCATCATCCGCACGGCGTTCTGTCAGCGAACTGCGCTCACCCATGGCCAGCATATCAGCCAGCTTGTAAGGGTAGATTTTGTCTTTCGGAATGGGGGTTGCCCCATCCGCACGTTTCACCTGTTTGGTGTCGACGTTGGAACGGACGATATGACGCAGGGCGCGATGCACCAGCAAATCCGGGTAACGACGGATCGGCGACGTAAAGTGCGCGTAGGCGGTATACGCCAGGCCAAAGTGACCCTTGTTATCCGGCTGGTACATCGCCTGACTGAGACTGCGCAACATCACTGTCTGGATCAGGTTGGAATCATTGCGACCCTGGATGGATTGCAGCAGCTCCTGATAGTTACCCGGCTCCGGATCATCGCCCGATCCCGGTAAACTCAGACCCAGCTCGCCGAGAAACTCACGCAGGTTTGCGAGCTTTTCTTCACGCGGACCTTCGTGCACACGATACAAGCCCGGCAGCTCATGCTTTTCCAAAAAGCGTGCAGCGCAGACATTGGCCGCCAGCATGCACTCTTCAATCAGCTTGTGAGCGTCGTTACGCACAACCGGTACGATCTGATCGATCTTGCGGTTTTCATCAAACAGAATACGGGTTTCAACGGTTTCAAAATCGATTGCGCCACGAGCGGTTCTCGCGACACGCAGAGTTTGATACAGACCGTGCAAACTGAGCACCTGTTCCAACACCGGTGCCACCGGGCTGTCTTCAGGCAGTTCTTTGGCTTTGCCTTTAAAGCCCAGCTTGTTGAGGATCTTGCGGCCCATACCGACTTTTTCCGGTGCGACAACGGCCAGAGCCTCACCCACCTGGGTGTAGGTCAAACGGGCATGTGAGTGAATCACGGCTTCGTAAAATTGATAGCCACTGACCCGGCCACTCTCGGCCACGGTCATTTCACACACCATGGACAAACGATCCACGTGAGGATTCAGCGAGCAGAGGCCATTGGAGAGGGCTTCCGGCAGCATAGGTACGACAAAGTCCGGGAAGTAAACCGAGGTTCCACGCTCCTGAGCTTCGTGATCCAGCGCACTGCCAATTTTCACATAGTGAGAGACGTCGGCGATGGCGACGTACAAACGCCAACCACCAGACTTTTTAGTCTCGCAGTAGACTGCATCGTCAAAGTCGCGGGCGTCTTCGCCATCAATGGTGACAAACGGCAGCTTGCGCAGATCAATGCGATGGGCCTTATCGTCCTCATCCACTTCCACGGGCAGCTGACGAGCTTCAGCCTGCACGTCACTGGGCCACAAATGCGGGATGCCGTGTGAGCGAATCGCCACGTCAATTTCCATACCCGGTGCCATATGATCACCCAGCACTTCCAGAATACGGCCAGCAGGTGGGTTTTTACGCCCCGGCTGCTTGGTCACTTCCACCACCACAAACTGACCCCGTTTTGCCTTGCCCACATCATCCGGGGCAATTAACAGGTCATGAGAGAGACGGGGATTGTCCGGACGGACAAAATAGATGCCACTTTCGCTGAAAAAGCGTCCCACCACCTGATGGGTGTTGTGGTTCAGCACTTCAACAATGCTGCCTTCGCGGCGGCCTTTGACATCGCGGCCAGTCTCGCGCACCAGCACCTCGTCGCCATCGAAGATGCGACGCATTTCTTTGAAACTCAGATAGAGGTCACCGCCACCTTCTGTGGGGACGACAAAGCCGAAGCCGTCTTTATGACCCTGCACGCGGCCACGGATCAGATCCAGTTTATTGATAACACCATAGCCCTGCTTGCGGTTGCTGAGCAGCTGGCCGTCACGGGACATGGCAATCAGGCGGCGGCGCAAGGCCTCGACGGAATCTTCATCCACCAATCCGAGCACGTCGCACAGAGCCTCATGGGTCATGGGGCCTTTGGCTTGCTCTAGGATTTCGGTGATGTATTCCCGGCTGGGGATGGGGTTGTCGTACTTTTCGGCCTCGCGGGCCAGATTGGGATCTTCGGGGATCCCTGTTTGTTTACTCAAGTAGTATTTCCTGTAATAAATCGCTTAAATGCGGCATTTGCCCGTTGACTATACCGGAAAAGCTTCCGCTTCGCCGTTATATTCATCGCAAACACCCTGTTTACGGGCATTACAGCCAGTATAGACGCTGAATTCACATTAATTTGCCCGATAACGTCCCTAATCGCTTTTCTCTATATCACTTCGGTATGACCGTACGCCACTCGTCACCAGCAAATATGCTGAAATGCCATAATCATGACCCGTACAGCAGCCTTCGGCCTGCCTGAGGCGAATAGCCTGCCCACACACCAAAGCTTTTTAGACTCTACAAACCTTTTAAGATGCTGTGACGTCTTTAAGGTTCTATGACGTCTTTAAAATTGTTCTGAAGAATGGAAACCACGACACCCAGGTGTCAGGGCAGTATCAGATTGAGGTGGATTCATTGGGGGAAGGAGAAACAGGGCGATTGATCCCAAGGCCTATCAACAGCCCTGACCTCCCGATCCGAACTCAGCCCGGTTCCGACCCGCCTGCTTGGCTTTATAGAGCAGGCGATCAACTCTTTCGATAAATTCAACCGGCTCGATATCACGATCAGGAATCACTGTATCAACCCCCATACTGATGGTTAACAAGGCGCTTACGTCGGAGAATTCATGGGGGATTTGCGCTTCCGCAATCAACTTCAGACAGCGGTCGGCTATCTTTTGGGCTGACTTTGTATCGGTCTCCGGCAAAATAAACACGAACTCTTCACCGCCATAACGGGCAAAGAAATCTTTAAATCGTGTGGCTGCCTCCGACAGTACTGTGGCCACCTGCTTGAGGCATTCATCGCCTTTAATATGACCATAGTGATCGTTGTATTGTTTGAAGTAATCGATATCCAACACAATCAGGGAAAGTGGCTGTCGGTTTCGTGTCGCGTGTGTCCATTCGATATCGAGAATGGTGTCAAACATGCGACGATTGGCGATGCCGGTGAGGCTGTCTTTAAACGACAACTCTTCCAGCTTTTGCTTCATGTCGATCAGCTGCTGCTCGGTTTTCTTGCGTTCACTGATATCAAACATAAAGCCCACCAGGGCTTCAACTTCACCGTCCTTGCGCACGACATGTACCACATCCCGAATCCAGACGTAGTCGCCGTCTTTGGTGAGCGCCCGATAATCGGCTTCGTGATCAATGCCTTCCTGTGATTGCGAGACACAGAAGTTAACCACAAACTCGCGATCATCCGGGTGCATACGCTCCGCCCAGTCGTCCACACTCACCCAACTCTCTGGCCGCCAGCCCAACAACTCTTCAATCTGAGGACCGATGTACGAAAACTGCATGGTTTTCCAGTCTATCCGCCAGGGAATCGCCCGGGTAGATTCAAGCAGTGTTTTATAAACATCGCTGTCTGGTTGTGGGTTAGTGATGACGGTCACAGAAGTATCCTTATGAGAAACGCGCTTACCATTTACTACAGGCATTACAGGTACAACAGGTACAACTACAGGTACTACTAAAGGCACTACAACTACAGGAGCACAGCGCGCAGGCACCGGGGCTGAATATCAATCCTGCGCCAGTCGAGCGTAGCGTCCGCGGGAGAATACCAAAGGTGCTTTGCCGGCATCGGAAAAGTCCAGCACGCGCCCCACCAGAATAATATGATCACCACCTTCGTATTGGTGCTCAATCTGACACTGCATCACAGCCGCGCAACCTGCGATCACAGGAACGCCTTTAACTCCGTCTTCAAACTCAACTCCATCGAACTTATCGCCGCCACTGCGGGCAAAGTTTCCGGACAGGGCTTCCTGATCTTCGGCCAACACGTGGACATTCCAGTACTTGGCATCCATCAGAGCCTGGAAACTGGTGGACTCTTTACCGATACTCCACAAGATCAACGCCGGATCCAGAGAAACCGAGTTAAAACTGCTGGCCGTCACCCCACACAAGCTGCCATCTTCAGCTTTTACGGTCACGACTGTGACACCCGTGGGAAAGGAGCCCAGCGCATTGCGAAACTCAATAGGATCTATGTTTGACATTATTCGTTCTCAACTCTCTGTGTATTTCAAACTGTGTATTTCAAAACTGCATGCTTATTATCGAGTGTGTTGGCTGCTTGTCAGAGGAGTCGCCGGAGGAGTCTCACCGCAGCCGGGAGAGTCCAACATTGAGTAACTGAAGGGGGTACAACACGGGTAGATAAGTCATCCCATGGTACATGAGTTGCCTTACCCGCCTCAATTAAAGATCCAGTCAGACATATAAGTGCCCAATCACTAATTGACCAGACACCAAAATCAAAAACTCTTGTTACCTGCCGACTTGTCACTTCTTAACTCAGAAATGTAACCCGATTACCCATAAAAATCGGCAATAAATCTTCTGAAAGCCCCAGTGTTGACACCGAAAAGGCCAGTGTGTGATAAAGAGCCCCACGAGATGAGAGACGAGCGTCAAGCCTGCCCAAAGACGGCAAGCTGGCCATATAAAATAGCCCGATATAGAGATAATAATTGAGGCGACAACTATGATTTTGACTAAATTGGTTGCCTGCACCTCGGCAGCATTTTTGCTGACCAGTGCAGCAGTATTGGTTCAGCCAGGCAGCGAAGCCGACAAAAGCTACAAACATGCTGCTCACAGCAAGGTTTTTCAGAGCAACTTTGCCACCATGAGCGAGGCTGAGAGAGCGATCTACATTCGTCAGCAACTGGCGACTGCCAACGCCCGCTTTCCATAAGCAACACTGCAAACCCTTTTGTCTTAGAGGCCGCTCCGCAAGGATCGGCCTTTTTCCGTTAAGGCCGGGTGATTTATTGCACCGCCGCCCCCTTCTGACTACTCTTGATCCCCAGACCGACAAGTATCCTCAACCTCTCAGGAGCCCTGCATGAGTGACCCCACCTATACCCCCCCTAGAGTCTGGATCTGGAATAAAGACGACGGTGCCGCCTTTTCGAACATTAACCGTCCTATTGCCGGCCCCACTCATGAGAAAGAACTCCCACGCGGCAAGCATCCCATGCAGCTTTATTCTCTGGGCACCCCCAATGGCATAAAAGTCACGGTCATGCTGGAAGAACTGCTGGCGCTGGGTTTTGAGGGTGCTGAATACGATGCCTTCTTGATCAACATTGGCGAGGGCGAACAGTTCAGCAGCGGCTTCGTCGACATCAATCCGAATTCCAAGATTCCCGCCCTGCTCGACTGCAGTACCGAACCTCCTACCCGGGTTTTCGAGTCTGGCTCGATTCTGCTGTATTTGGCCGAGAAGTTTAACGCCTTTATTCCAGCCGACCCTGCCAAACGCGCCGAATGCCTGTCATGGCTATTCTGGCAGATGGGCAGCGTGCCCTTCCTGGGTGGAGGTTTTGGCCACTTTTACGCCTACGCTCCGGAGAAATTCGAGTACCCGATCAATCGCTACACTATGGAAGTCAAACGTCAGCTGGATGTACTGGATCGCCAACTGGCCAATCATCGCTACATCGCCGGGGATGAATACACCATTGCCGACATTTCCATCTGGCCCTGGTATGGATCTTTGGTGAAAGGTAAAGTCTATGAAGCAGCTGAATTTCTGGAAGCTCACACCTACCAAAACATCCTGCGCTGGACCGACGAAATTGCAAAACGCCCTGCAGTTAAACGCGGCCGTAAAGTCAATCGCACATCTGGCAGACCTGAAGATCAACTTCGGGAACGACACGATGCCAGTGATTTCGAGACGAAAACTCAGGACAAGTTAGAAGCCGCAGAGGGCAATTAAGTACCCACGCAGCGAAACGACTAAACACTGCGGAAACAAAAAAGCCTGAGGCATCCTCAGGCTTTTTTGTTTCAAACGGTTATGTATCACACCGTGTTTCCATCAAGCGGTAGAGCTCAAACCTCCATCTTCACTGCCTGATTTCTCTTTGCCCTTGCTGTAATCACGACCGATCAACAGGTACACCGCGGGCAACACATACAGAGTAAAGGCGGTACCAATAGTCATGCCCGACGCGATCACCAAACCCATAGAGAAGCGGGACACCGCACCAGGACCACTGGCCAGCAATAGAGGCACCATAGCCAATACCAATGCCGCCGTAGTCATCAATACAGGACGCAAACGAATCGCCGTGGCGGATTCAATGGCATCGCGCTTGCTCTGTCCTTCTTGCTGCAACTTATTCGCGAACTCCACAATCAAGATGCCGTGCTTCGAGATCACACCGATCAAGGTGAGCAAACCAATCTGCGTGTAAATATTCAGCGTGGCTCCGGGCGTTTGCATCATTCCAAAAGCATTCAATACCAATAACGCACCACTGATCGATAGCGGCACCGTCATCAACATAATGAAAGGATCACGGAAAGATTCAAACTGAGCTGACAGCACCAGATAAATAATCACCAACGCGAAAAAGAAGGTTACGATCAATGCCGAACCTTCCGTTTTATACTGCCTCGACTCACCCGCATAATTCACCGAGTAGCCTTTGGGCAGCAGCTCATCCGCAGCTTGTTCCAGAACTGCCAGCGCATCGCCCAGCGCCACACCCGGCCGCTGAACCGCACCAATTGTGACACTGTTGAGCTGCTGGAAACGACTCAATACTTGTGGCTGCACAGAATCTTTCAAAGTCACAACAGTAGACAGAGGAACCAGCTCACCGGATTGCGTCCGGGTGTAATAGTTCTCCAACTGATCCGGAGTCAGACGATCTGACCGGCGAACCTGGGGTATCACTTTGTACGAGCGATTTTCCAGCGAGAAACGATTCACATAAGCCCCAGACAACATGGCCGATAGATCGCCAGACAACTGGGCCATATCGATACCCAACTGAGAAGCCTTTTCTCTATCGATCATAACTTCTGTGCGCGGCTTATCAATTTTCACGTCTGTATTCAGGAAGACAAATTGTTTGCTCTCACGAGCCTTAGCCAGCACCTGATCGGCGACTTCCTTCACGACTTGTGGCGGCGCGGTGCTGAGAATCACGAATTCAATAGGCATCCCGGTGCCACCCGTCGGCAACGCCGGAGGCACCATGGCCGCAACCTGCAAACCTGAAACATTAGAAAACCGCGGGGTAATGACCTCGTTAAGCACTTCTTCGATTGTTTTATCCCGTTTCGCCCAAGGCGCAAAAATAAAGCCACCAAAAGCACCATTGTGTGCACCGGGTGCGGTCAA
Organism: Pseudomaricurvus sp.; assembly: GCF_965662505.1. Classification (NCBI taxonomy): domain Bacteria; kingdom Pseudomonadati; phylum Pseudomonadota; class Gammaproteobacteria; order Cellvibrionales; family Cellvibrionaceae; genus Pseudomaricurvus; species Pseudomaricurvus sp. Next base: position 8,416 of record NZ_CBFIHX010000096.1, read on the forward strand.
ACTAATACCGTTAAACTGAAAGTCACCGACAATAGCATCACTGGCTTCGTTAATTTTCCAGGCCTCGTAGGTGAAACGCTCCATATATTCCAGGGTTACACCAGGGTCCGCTTCAGCCATATAAAACGTCATGCCGATATCTTCTTTCGGCGCCAGTTCACTGGGTGACATAACAAACAGGAAGTAACACGACAGCAGAATAATTATCCCAAACAGCGTCATACCCACGCGCTGATCGAGCATGGTGTGTAAATCCCGCTGATAACGATTTTGCAACTTCTCAAACTGACGATCCAGCCAAACCTCAAGCCCTTTGGCCTCTTCCTCACGGTGTCCTTTGAGCATCTTCGCGCACATCATTGGCGAAAGGGTTAACGCGATAATCCCTGAGATGAGAACGGCTCCCGCCAGAGTGAAGGCAAACTCCACAAACAGCACACCGGTAATGCCGCTCAAAAAACCAATAGGCAGATACACAGCCACCAGCGTTGTGGTCATCGCAACCACTGGCCAGGCAAGTTCGCGCGCACCTTTGATCGCCGCATCGTAGGGCGTCATTCCGTCTTCGATATGTCGGTGGATATTTTCCAACACGATAATGGCGTCATCCACCACAATACCGATAGCCAACACCATCGCCAGCAAGGTCAGCAGGTTCAGCGAGAACCCCATCATCAACATCAACAACAGCGCCCCCACCAGAGAGAGTGGCACTGCCACTGCCGGAATCAACACAGTACGCATTGACCCCAGGAACAGGAAAATCACCACGACTACGATGATGATAGCCTCGATAATGGTCTGCTCCACTTCAGCAATCGCATCGCGAATATACACCGAACTGTCATAACTGAAGTTGGCGTGCAGACCTTCCGGCAATTGCGGAATCACATCGTCATCCCACACTCTGCGCAGATCGGCCAGCACTTCAATGGCGTTAGCATCCGGTGTCAGATAGATAGCAAAGAACGTCGCCTGCTGACCATTGAAGCGCGCCGAACCGTTGTAGCTTTCAGCCCCGAGCTCCACATCCGCCACATCTTCCAAGCGAATAATTGATCCCTTCTCGGCTCGAACAATCAGTCGCTTAAACTGCCCAATATCGCGCAAGTCGGTATCAGCTTTGAGATCAATAGAGGTCATCTGGCCTTTGGTGGAACCCACCGCAGACAACACGTTGTTAGCTCTCAAAGCGTTGCTGATATCCGACGCAGTAAGGTTAAACGCCCGCATTCGCTCCGGCTTCAACCAGGCCCGTACCGCAAATGTCCGACCGCCATTGATTTCCGCTCGCTGCACACCACTCACAGTCGCAAGGCGCGGCTCTACTTCCCGAATCAGATAATCGGTGATCTGATTTTTCTTCAGGCTATCGCTGTAAAACGACAAGTACGCGTGGGCACCAGGATCACCCACACGCAGATCGATAACCGAGTTTTCCGCCGAACCCGGCAGTTCACCGCGCAACTTATTGACCTTGGCAATCACCTTGGTCAACACCTTGTCCGGGTCGGCATCCAGTTTTACCATGGCGCTGACGGTGGACAGTCCGGCAACACTCGAGGAGGTCATGTAATCGATGCCATCCACCGTGGCCACCTGACGCTCAACCGGGGTGGTAATAAACCCCTGCACCAGATCGGCATCGGCACCCACATAGGCGGTACTGACATTAACCACCGCATTTTGCAGCTCGGGATACTGGCGTACATTCAACTCGGTACCAGCCCGCAATCCCAGCAACAAAATCACCAGACTGACCACCGTGGCCAGGACCGGTTTATTGATAAAGATATCCGTAAATTTCACAGCAGAATCCTCAACCGTTATCCGGTGTCGGTGCAAGTTCCGCATCAGGTTGCACACTGTTATTGATACTCACAACAGCGCCACTGTTCAATTTCAACAGTCCGCTGGTTGCAACCCGCTCACCAATCTCTAACCCTTCCTCAATGGAAATCAGACTGCCACGCGCCTGTCCTGTGGTGACAAAACGCTGCTTCACTTTCAAAATTGGCTCGCCGTCCTCGTCCTTCTCACCGGATTCAGTGACGACATACACCGAGTTACCATAAGGCTTGAAACTAATCGCAGTGCGCGGCACCAAGACCACATCGCGCTGCTCACCCACGTCGAGAGAAATACGGGCAAACATCCCCGGACGTAAACGCTGCTCGGTGTTTGTAAACGTTGCCTGTACCTGAAAGTTACGGGTACCGGCATCAATCACCGGCTCAATAGCGGTCACCTTGCCTTCGAAGCTACCCTCACCCAATGCGTCCATCCGAGCAGTAACGGTCATACCGACGTGGACTTCGCTGTAGCGCTGCTCGGGCAGAGTGAAATCCACAAAGATCGGATCCAGCGCCTGCAGACCGATCAGTGGGTCACCGGCACTGACGTAGGCCCCAATATTCACCTGGCGGATACCCAGACGACCGGCGTAGGGGGCGCGCAAAGTTTTCTGTTCGATACGGGCCTGCTGTGCCGCGACACGGGCGCGAGCCTGTTCCAACTGGCTTTGTCGCTGATCGTATTCCGACTGGGACACACTCTTGCGCTGCCACAGCTGCTTGATCCGATCACGCTCCAGCTCTGCCAGACGCTCTGCTGATTGCAAGGTTTTCAGTTCCGCGCGGTCAGTGGCACTGTCGAGCGTGAGGATGATGTCGCCCGTCTTAACTTCACTGCCACTGTCAAAACGAATGGACTCGACAATCCCACTCACTTGAGTCGACAACTCGGCCCCCTGAACTGCCACCACGCTGCCTACTGCGGTAACACTGTCAATCCAGCGGTCCTGCCTGGCCTCGGTAGCGGATACCGCCACAGCCGGCACCGGCATATTATCCAGAAAGTCGTTGATCATCTGATTGAGGAACAACTTGCCTCCCAACACACCACCAAAAACCACAATGGCTACAATCAGCAGCCCTATCATCCTTTTACTCATAGGTTATCTTCCAGTACCACTAGTTATTCAGATCTGTTGGGAAAACTACCGGGCAGGTAGTCATCGGGAAATCGGGAAACACTTCACTCATAATATGCTGCAGCAGCTCGTTCTGCTCGTCGGCATCGGTTGGCAGCAGGGGCTGCCAGCCCAATCCATTAAGCAGCGCATTGGCGTGGGTCACTAATAATTGGTAGGGGCGCGGTACGGAGTGGGCTTCCAGCAACCCGGCCGCACTGACCAGCGTTTGCATGCCTTCGCACATGGCCCACAAACCGCTGCTTAATTCACGGCTGGTCAAGCCATGATTATTCACGTCCCCTTGCGCGACGGCATCATTGACGATTGATTCAACCGCATCCGCCAAAGGAAAAGACGCTTCAAGGGCGGCTTCGCGGCGCTCGTCTGAGGCTGATATCCACACGGTATGGGTAGAAACATACTGGGCCAGACGAAAATACTCCGGTTCTTTTTGGGCAAACAACACATCGGCCAGCAAAATACCCAGTATCCGGTGACGAGTAGGGCCCTGCCAATCGGCCGCCCGGCGATACAGCGCCAGACGCTCGCTCACACCGCGAGTCGCCAAAGCCACCAGCAGATCTTCCTTGGCGGAAAAGTGTTGATACAGAGTGCCAACCGAATACTCACACTCACTGGCCAGGCGCGCCATTTGAAGGTTCAGCACCCCGTCTTTCTGAATCATCCCCCACGCTCGATCCAGAAAAACCTGCTCGCGCTCGGCCAGCTGACGCCTTTTACGATCCTGAACACTGCCCATTCTGGCTGATTGCACCCCCAATCTATTCACAAGACTGCAATTATGAATCAGATTCAAAAAACGTCAATGGTTCAAAATGTGAAGATAGATCAAGATGAGCAAAATCAGGCGAGAAGAGAAGAGCGGAAAAGCTCAGGGAGAGCCTTTCCACAAAAAAGACAGACGTTATAAGTCCTTAAAGGCCATTGCCCTCCACTAACAGCTCTCGAACCGGCCGTATTTCCACACTGCCATAGCGAGCCGGCGGAATTTTCTCTGCCAGTTTGAGAACCTCTTTCTGACTTTCAGCCTCCAGCATGTAAAAACCGGCCAGCTGCTCTTTGGTTTCCGCAAAGGGGCCATCGGTGGCACTGGCTTTGCCATTGCGAACGCGCAGAGTGATCGCGGTATCAGTGGTTTGCAGTGGTGCGCCATCTACAAAATGTCCGCTTTGCGTCAAACCGTCCACACAGGCGATGCACTCATTATTGAGCGCATCCCACTCGGCTTGAGTCATGTTTTTCATGATCTGTTCGTCGTAGTACACAAGGCACAGGTATTTCATTTCAACTCCGTTATCCGTCACATCCGTTTACATTTAAAAAATAACCATCAATCCCGATCAGGTGCACCTGCCGGAAAGAGCGCCCGATAGGGGCGCGCATCATCCACGCAGCGTTTGATCGAGGGCTTATCGATCAACCTCGCCCGATAAGCCCTCAACGTAGTAAAGCGCTCTGGAATCTCACACACCCAGTCGGCGTAGAACAAAGAGGGCGCCGCAGCGCAATCGGCCAAACTGAAGTCCTCGCCGCAGGCGAAGCTCCGGCCTGCTAACTCACTATCCAGCCAGGCATAGGATTGTTGCAGTTCCGCTTTAGCATCCGTCACCGTTTTTGCGTCCCGCTCCGCCGGGTCACGGAGAAAATCGTTCACAATCTGCTGCGTCGGCGTCATCAAATAGAGATCGAAAAAACGATCCAGTGTGCGTACGTTAAGAGCCGCAAGCTCCCCCGAAGGTATCCAAGTGACAGCACCGGGGTAAAAAGCCTGCAGATATTCAATAATAACTGTGGATTCAAACACCGCCCGCCCATCATCCAGCAACAGAGGAAACTTGCCCAGCGGCGAACGCGACTTCAATACGGCATTATTTTCCGGATAATCCGGGCTGACCTCTTTAAACTTAAACTCGATATTGTTCTCATAAAGAGGAATTAAGGCTTTCCAGGTATACGATGAAAACGGGTGCCCGTATAACTCA
>NZ_CBFIHX010000097.1:0-13381 GCF_965662505.1 Pseudomaricurvus sp.
GACAGGACATTCCCACCAGATAGAGGTCATCTTTGTAGCCAGGATAGAAAGCGTGATGGTGTCCACTGAGATAGAGATCGACCTTGTGATCCCGCAACATTTTTTCCAGTTCACGATCACCGCTGTAGCCATTTTCTCTGCCTTGAGCCAGAGGCCATAGTGGGACATGGCTGAAGACGATGCGATGAGAGTAACGTTTGCCATAGGCCGACAGAATGTTGTAAAGCCAGTTTTTTTGATCCTCTGACAGATCACCGGTAGTTGTTACATCCAGCCCCACAAACAGGACGCCTTTCTTTTCAAAGGCGTAGTAATAGGGGTAGTGTTTATCATCCAGAAAAGTCAGCGCCGGACGATGCCGGATCCATTGCTCTCCATAAATACGTCGTTCGTGCTCAAATCCAGCGTAGGCGGATCCATCGTGGTTGCCAGCCGTCACGGCCAGTGGAAGTTTTGCCTTCAGTAGTGGCGTGGTGACGTGACGATGAAAGCCTCGCCACATGGCGTGGACTTGCTTGTCGCTCAGGTGCGGGACTTTTTGTCCGGCCACCATGTCGCCGGTACTGATCACCAGATCGGGCTTTAACTGGATAAGGTTTTCGATAGCGCGATCAACCGTCGCTGAATATTGAGTGGAACCGTAGCTGCTGTTCATGTCTGAAATAACGGCTATACGCAGAGGTTTCTCTGAGGTGGGAGTGTCCTTGGCGGCGTGAGTGCCGGCACTGTGGATAGTCAGGCAAGACAAAATCAGTGCGCACAATAGCAGAGTGGTTCTCCGCATTGGGTGGCCTTCATCAGAATTCATGCGTCTCTCCACAGGCTATCTTCTGCTCCGATGAGTTGCCTGTGCGGAAAAACGTGTCCGGATCCAGATCGAATCGCAGTTTGCCTGCCTCACAAGTTGACCGGATAATGGCCGCGGCGTCATGAATGGCTTGTACGGTTCGATTAAATTGTGCGGTGGTGAGTCCAAACGTGTTTTTCAAGTGCAGGAACAGCGGCCCCTGTTCTTTCAGGTCTTTGTCGAGACTCATCAGACGAGTATAGGTTTTGGGGTTGTAGTGACGTATTTTTTCCAGCATTTGTGTACGCTTGGTGAAATTGGCGTACAGCCTTTTGACTCCCGCATCGTTATCGTTGAGCCAGGTGCGGCGAAGCCGTGTGGCGTCTGACTCATTGGGCTTGTGTTCGGAGTACATCACCTGATCGTTCTCAATCCAGTGCCAGTAGTTGACGTAATCGATGTTGCCAATACGATCCTGTTGTCGAAATATGTAATCCAGTAGTGTGATCTCCGTCAAATCTTGCATCCAGTAAGCGATTTGTTCATCGCTGAAACCCTTGGACATGGCTTTCTTGAGTGTGGGGTCTTTGGTTGCTTTCGCACGGCCTTCTTGGATTGCTTCGGCCAGCGGTTTGTCGCTTCTCAGTGCTTGAAAGGGAGCTGTTTTTTGAAAGTCCCGGTTTTGGCCTTCACCCCATCCAGATCGGCGGGAGCTGTTGACCTCGGCGTGGTAGCGCTTGCCTTTGATGTGCAGCATGACGCCGTAGATCTGTGAGCGATCCGCGGTAAATAATTCACTGGTTTCCGCGTAGGATTCCGGGTCCTGTTCGGCCCGATCGAGCACTTGCCAGGCGGCATGATTCATTTTTAAAGAAGATTTTTCGGCCGAGTGCTGCAGGCCTTTGTGTGTCACTCTCTGAGCATGTGCTTTTCGATCCATGCTGCGCCACACGGCAACCGGTACATGAATTCCAGCATCAAGGTAGCGTGACATGTGGTAGTAAAGCAGCGACGACTGGGAGAAAGATCCGCTGGTGTGCTTGCCGTTCATTGTGACCTTAAAGCTGGCCGGGGGGCCGTCCGCTTTCGAGGTCACGATATGCCCCTGCGGACAGACCTCCTGCTCGAACGCGGCCTGCTTCTGCTGGTAGGGGCCATCCGACAGCTCATAGATAAAGGTACCCGGGCTGGTGCTGACCAGCTTGGGGCAAAGAGCCACATTGGTGTCATAAAAATCGAGTTTACACAGGGCGCTGGCCTGAGCCTGCTGTTCTTCCGGGTAGTGGGCTCCGGGCATGGGTGACAAGACGACACAGCGTTCTTGCACACGATTCGGACTGGTATACACGGTTTCTGTCCCGGATACCTGGTCAGTTGCCTGTGCGGTTCCCATGGTCATCAGCATAGGCAGAATCAGGAGTTTAGCGTGTCTCACACTTTCACCTCTGGCGCGGCATTTAAGGTTATTGGGGGTGCTCAGGTCGGTGTTGGGTATTCTGATCAACCGCCAGATGGCAGGCGTAATGAAAGGATAGCACCCGCCTGTGTTCCGGCAAGTGCGTCTGGCTCACGATGAGTCAGTCGGGGAGATGGCAGGAGCGACGGTAAGCGAGACTATAGAAGAAACTGCAGCGGCCGCGACGATTCTGTTTTTTGCAGAGCGCCAATGACCAATAACTGCAAGAACAGGTCTTTGGGGGTGCGTGTCTGATCTAGCTGCATTCTGTGCAATTCTGCGGCATAGCGTTTGCGGCCACTTTTTCGGTGCCGCCAGCCGGAAAGGATAAACGGAAGAAGTTGCTTGGGGGATGCGCCTTCCTGCTTGATCGCAACCAGTGCCACGGAAATGCGCATTTCTTCCTGGTTAAAGTCCGACCCTAGAGGGAAGTGAGGGAAGTTCGGTGCCAGTCCTGATTCCTCAAAAGCCTCGGTAATGGTGTCGGGATAGTTGTGGGTAAAAGCTTCCGGAATCCGGTAGTCACTCTCCAGCTTGCCAGCGCTTTTAGCGGCGCTCATTAATTCATCCTGAAATCGCGAGTCGGCGATGTTTAGCGTCTGCACAATCACATCCCGATCGGACAGGCCGCGTAGGTCGGCTGCGCCGTATTCAGTGACGATAATATCCCGCAGGTGTTTGGGAATAGTTGCGTGTGGATAATCCCAGACAATATTGGATGAGGTTTTGCCATTTTTGGTGCGCGTGCTGTGCAGGCAGATAATGGAGCGGCCATCCTCCAGCTCTTGTGCCTGGGCAACGAAGTTATACTGGCCACCGACACCACCGACGACTTGATAGTCATTGATTGCATCAGAAATCACTGCACCGGTGAGTGTGACCATCATGCCGCTGTTGATGTAGCGGGCATGTCGACGCTGTTCTCGCTTTAGATGTTCGTCACCGTAGAGGTGATTGGTGAAACTCACGGGGCACATGTCCAGCCCATTTCGGGACTCCGAATCCAGTTCGCGCAGTTGCTGATAAAAATTCAGTGAACCCAGATAAAATCCGGCGTGACAATATTGCCCTCCAGGTGCGACTTTTCGTTTTAGGATGTCTTGCTGTCTTAGAAAAATCAGTCCTTCAACCAGCATTTCTGTATTGGCGTAGAGGCCTTGAGCGAACGGACTGGTTTCATGGGGGATGTTCGCGCGCAGAGTCTGCGAGTGATGTTCGGAAAGTCTGCTCAACAACGTTTGATACAGCTCAGGTTTGTGATGACGAAGCGCGAGCAGATAGGCAATGCTGTCGCCTACCGAACCGATGCCAATTTGCAGGGTGCCTCCATCTTTGATCATTGACGTCACATGGGTAGCAATCGCGTAATCACTGAGGGCAACGGGAGCCAGTGGTGTGGGAAACAGTGGGAAGTCTGGAGTGGTGTCGACGATATGATCAAAGAAATCACAGGGGACCTCGGCGGAGCCTGTCATATACGGCAGTTGCGAATTGATCTGTGCAACTTTGAAAATAGTCTGTTCTTTTTCTTGAGCGCGGTTGATCAGTTCTTCAGTCAGATCCGGATTGCAGCTGAGGCTGAAGAGCGGTTTGTCTTCGGGGTTGGGCGATACCAGCTGTGCTATTACATTGGCACCAAGATCGAGAATATCCCGGCACACATGAGTGTAATTACTGCTCAGATAATTTTGTTGCGCGACCTCATTGCCCAGCAGACTTCCTGGATTCAGGAAAAATTCGGACACCTTAATGTTGTCTGGCAGTTTTCCCTGACGGCGGGCAACGGCATAGAGCAATTCAGGGTAGTGGCTATACAGCCGTTCAATCACCGGCTGTAAAAAACGCTGGACAAGGTCATTGCCGGCAGCGGGAGCCTCCAGTGTCAAGGCGGTGACAATATGCAGACTGATGTCGGGATCTTCTGTGGCTCGCAAAAACAGCGCGTTGGCCACATGGTTGGCTTTCCCAAGGCCCAGGGGCAAGGCAAGCACAATATTTCTCCCCACGGTCTGGATGATGTGATCGACGCAGTTATTCAGTTCCGTTGTCTGTTGCAAAACCTTGTCAGATTGTCGTTGCATAAGGGTGGTGTCTGTCCCTGTTGAATGAGTGCCAGATAAAGAGGTTCAGGTGTCTTCTGTTCGTACACTGTGTCTGCTGTTTGTACACTATAGGCAAGTATGTTGAGGACGTAAAATCAGACGACTTATCTTTGCAAATCAGACAAAACGCCTGTGGATCTTGTAGTTTTTACACGTCAATCCTGCATTATCTGGATCGGGCATCGGTAGGGTGTAATCGTGAAACACGACTATAGTTAAGGTTGAGCGTTAGCGATGAAGCCGGTGCGTTTTTTATGGGATGTTGGGACAATAATTGCAGGTTTCAGGCTGACAGAGATAAAAGCACATATTTATCTTCCATTTTTACAGATAGAGAGGTTGTTCATGTCTGATCATCATACTTACAAAAAGATAGAAATTGTTGGTTCCTCAAAAGACGGTGTCGATCAAGCGATTAAGAATGCCATTGCTGAGTGTGGAAAGTCGGTTAAAAACATGGAGTGGTTTGAAGTCGAAAGTGTCAGAGGGCATCTCGTCGGCGCCGAAGTGGGCCATTATCAGGTGACATTGAAAGTGGGCTTCCGCATTGAGGCAAGCTGAGATTTTAATTCATTGGTCGAAAGCTCTCATTGACTAAAACCGAACGTTCAGTTTCTGGAGGTTCTGATGCCATATGAGTCATTGTCCGATCTCCCGGACTCGGTGAGGAACGTGTTGCCAAAGCACGCGCAGGAAATTTTTCAGGCGGCATTCAATAGCGCTTGGAATGAGTACAAAGACCCTGGCGATCGTCGAGGGAATGACACCCGCGAAGAAGTGTCTTTTAAAGTTGCCTGGGCCGCGGTTAAGACGAAGTACACATCGGATGGAGATCATTGGGTTAAGCGTTAATGGAAAGCATGGAGGAAAATTGCTGGGCATGCAGCTCAATGATATTTTTGCCATGATCCCCAAATCACTGCACGACTAGGTTCATTCAGTTTCAGCATTCTATACAACCCGGTAAACGGGTAGAGTGTGATATGGATGGAGTTATATGGAATGTAGCGATATGGAATCTTGCAATTGAGACTGAAAACTCTGTGTGTGGATAACTGATATGAAGCAATGGCTGTTTGCAGGTTTGTGGCTGATGTGGTCGGGTGTATGCTCGGCAGAGACACTGGTGATCTATGGTGATGACCATAATCCCCCTAAGATCTCTGTAACATCCGCCGGATCTGCGAACGGCATTTTGGTCGATATGATGGAGCGTGTAGGTGAGCGCATCGGCCAGACCTTCGAGTTCCGCTTGCTGCCCTGGAAGCGTGCCTATCATGAAGCTGTGGTTCAGGGGGCGGGACTGATACTTGGCGTGTCTTGGTCAACAGCCCGAGAGTCGATGCTTGATTACAGTGAGCCACTGTTTACCGACCGGTTAATGCTGTTTGTACGGCAGGGAGAGCGCTTTGATTATCAGGGTGTCTCCAGCCTGAGAGGAAAGCGGGTCGGGGTTAAGTTGGGCGTGTTTTACGGGGAAGACCTGGAGCGGCAAGTTGCGCGCAGGGAGTTGCAAGTGGCTGTTGCGCCGACTCAGAAGCATCTACTTCGCATGCTGTTACAGCAACGTATCGATGTGGCCATCATCGGCCCGGAAGCGACCACTGGCTGGAATCTAATTGATGCCGATCCTGTATTGCAGGCGCGCAAGCAAGAAATCAGTGTGTTAGCGGAACCCTTTCAGATGGACGTGAACTATCTGGGACTGCCAAAAAATCTGGATATGACGCAACAGAAACGAGAAGATTTACTCGAAGCCATCAATCAGGCTTTGTCAGACCTGCGCGCCGATGGGACTATGCAGGAGATTGTTACGCATCATGGTTTGTAGTGGAGGCTGGCGCGCCTTGGTCAGATCCTGTCAATACCGTGTTTTCCTGTATCCTGCTGATGCGTGACAGGGTTTAACTGGGTATGACAGGGTTTAACTGAAGCAAGGCTACTGGGGCGTTGGCTCCATCTTGACCAGGGCACCGATGGAAGACGATCTTTGCGCTGCCTCGACAATGGCTAGCATACTGACAGAATCCCGAGGGTCGACGGGCGCAGGGGTGTGGTTTCGGATGGCGTTCGCGATCTGCTCGTAGTACGACAAATATTGACCTTGATCGTTATCAAAAACACTTTGGTCTTCACCGGTATGGAGACTGCCCTGTGTGATTTCCAAATTGTCTGTCCAGCTGGATTGATCCGGCCGGGCACCAGATTTTAGCGCATCTTCCTGCCCGTCCAGGCCGTGACTGCAGTAACCCGCCTGACTGCCCAATACTCGAAAACGGAGTCCCGCGTGAGGCGCAACACTGCTCATCCACAGGTGGCTGCGTACACCATTGCAGTGGGTCAGGGCGACAAAGGAATCGTCGTCGACCTGAGAGTTGGGATAGCGTTCGTTCAGTTCAGCGTAGACGGATTCCACCGGGCCGAACAGGGTCAGTGCCTGATCGATCAGGTGGCTGCCAAGATCAAACAGCACGCCGCCGGCTTCTTCCGGAGCGGCGGATTGGCGCCAGCCAGATCTGGGTTCCAGTCGCCAGCGCTCAAAACGGGACTCAAAGCGACGCACGTCGCCAAGCTTTCCCGCGTCACGCAGTCGCTGCAGTGTGAGGAAATCGCCGTCCCAGCGACGGTTTTGGAACACGCTCAAAAATAGCCCCAGACGTTCCGCTGTTTCGATGACGTCTTTTGCGTCTTTGGCGGTTGCCGCCAGCGGTTTATCCACAATCACACCGAGTCCGGCATTGAGAGCTTCCAGTGCCAGTGGTTTGTGGGTGCTGTTGGGCGAGGCAATGACCACCAGATCCAGCGTCGCTGCAGCTTGCCAGAGTGCCTGGGCAGAAGGGTAGATCGTCGTCTGCGGATAGGCTTTCTGTGCCGCGGCGGCTCGTTCCGGATTGCCGGTAACGATAGCCGTGAGTTGCAAGCCTTGGGCGGCATCGATCAGAGGGGCGTGAAAGAAGGCTCCGGCCGGGCCGTAACCGATCAGTCCGACCCGGATATCAGCGTTTGGGTTTGATTGTGTGGCCATGTGCCCCTCTCTTGTCTGACGTTATTGAGGAAAGCATCTTACAACAGTCCACAACACTCAATACAACAGCTAATACAAAACTCAATACAAACAGCTAATGCAACAAGCAAGAGAGGAGAGAGGCTTGAGATCAGATCGCAGCGAGTTTGCTGGGTTGAGCGATCTTCACGTCACTGCGTGACAGTGCGTTCAGAACCGCCTGCAGGGAAGCGCCGACAATGTCCTCGCTCTTGCCCGCAGCGCAGTAGCGGCTGCCGTTGATGCTCAGCTGAACGTAGGTAATGGCTTCCGCCTGCTCGTCCTGTCCCAGGGTATGTTCGCTGTAATCGATCAGCACCATATCGCTGTCGGTGTTGTCTGACAGGCCACTGACAAATGCGTCCAGTACGCCCTTACCTTTGCCGTCGATGGTGATATCGCCCGCGTCGGTGGTAATGATCACGCTCAGTTCATCAGCCTCGTGAGAGCGGCTCAGGTTGTAGGTATCAATACGGTTGTGATTGATCAGATAGGTGCTGTTGAAGGTGTCGAAAATCTGCTCCGGCGCCACTTCGCTTTCGCTGTCTTCCGCACGCTTTTGTACGTGAGCGCTGAAGTCCACCTGCAACCAGCGAGGCATCTGAATGCCGTAGTCCTGTTCCATCACATAGGCGATACCGCCTTTGCCGGACTGGCTGTTGATGCGGATGACCTGCTGATAGTTGCGGCCCAAATCACGCGGATCAATCGGTAGGTAGGCCACATTCCAGTGCGCTTCAGGATCGTCTTTACGCTTCTGGGCATCAACGGTCATGCACTTGTTGATGGCGTCCTGATGGCTACCGGAGAAAGCGGCAAAAACCAGCTCGCCCGCGTAGGCATGGCGTGGGTGTACGGCTAACTGAGTGCAGCTTTCCACGGTGGCAATGATACGGTCCATATTCGACAAATCCAGTTCGGGATCAATGCCCTGGCTGTAGAGGTTCATGGCTGCCGTCACCACATCCATATTACCGGTGCGCTCACCGTTGCCCAGCAGAGTGCCTTCTATGCGGTCGGCGCCGGCCAGAATACCCAATTCAGCCGCGGCCACACCGCATCCGCGGTCGTTGTGGGTGTGCAAACTGATGATCAGCGAGTCGCGACGGGCGATGGTGTCGCACACAGTTTCAATCTGATCAGCGTAGACGTTGGGTGTCGACACCTCGACCGTGGCCGGCAGGTTTATGATCACCTTGTTGTCCGGTGTGGGTTGCCAAACTTCGGTGACGGCATCACAGACTTCCACGGCGTAATCAATCTCGGTGCCGGTAAAGCTCTCGGGGGAGTACTGAAACTGCCAGTTGGTGTCCGGCTGTTGTTCGGCAAAATCCCGAACCCATTGGGCGCCCTGCACGGCAATGTTTTTGATCTCCTTGCGGCTTAACTTAAACACCTGCTCACGCTGCACGGTAGAGGTGGAATTGTACAAGTGCACAATGGCGTTGCGGGCGCCTTTCAATGCTTCAAAACTTCGGGCAATCAGGGGTTCGCGGGCCTGAGTCAGCACCTGAATGGTGACATCGTCCGGGATCAATTGCTCTTCAATCAGCTGGCGGACAAAATCAAAGTCCGGTTGTGAGGCCGCAGGGAAGCCCACTTCAATTTCTTTAAAGCCCACATCCACCAGCAACTTGAAAATCTCCAGCTTCTGGTTTGGCGTCATAGGTTCCATCAGCGCCTGATTACCATCGCGCAGGTCAACGCTGCACCAGGCAGGCGCGGTTTCTATAACCTGATTGGGCCAGCGACGGTCAGTCTTCTGAACGGGCGCAAAGGGACGGTATTTTTTGTGGTTGAAGTTGGGATTGAACGGCTGCATGTCCTGCCTCTTGCTGAATGATCTCTGAGCGGTCTGTGGGCGAATGCCTTTAACACTTTGTTGTAATGGATATGACATGGAAAAGAGCGGCGGGCGGTGAACGCGGATGGCGTTCGCGGTGACTCGGGTGGAGTCTGTAGGGTTTGGCCTGGATAAGGCCAATGGCTGCGAGTCTGCCTTGTGAGTGACTCGCCCCGCGCTGGAATGCTCTTCGATGGTGGATACTATAGGCCTTTCAGGGGAGTGAATGGTTGCAAATTCATCCAATATGGTGGTGTTTGTTGCATCTATTGGCTATTAATGGCTTTATTGTGAGTGATATTAACTCGTTAAGAGGTTTCCCGTGGCAACTGTCGTTAATTTAGACCGCATTGATAGGCGAATCCTGCAGGAAATGCAGCGCAATGGCCGTATTAGCAATCTGGAACTGGCGGACAAGGTGGGGCTCTCGCCCACCCCGTGTTCCCGAAGGGTCAAGCGGCTGGAGGAGAGTGGTCTCATTGATCGCCATGTCACCCTGCTCAAGCCCAAGGCTCTGGGGCTGAATTTGACCGCCATGGTGGGGATTTCTATGGATCGTCACACTCCGGATCGGTTTGAGGCGTTTGAGCGGGCGGTGAATGACATGCCGGAGGTGATGGAATGCTTGATTGTCACCGGTCAGTCGGCGGATTTCCTGCTCAAGGTAGTGGTCAGGGATATGGAGCACTATGAGGCTTTTCTGTTAGGGCAACTGACCAAGCTGGAAGGGGTCACCGGAGTACATTCCAGCTTTGTGCTGCGGGAAGTGGTTAAGAAAACCGAGCTGCCGCTGGAGTATTAAAAAGAACGGGCAGGGTTGTTGAAATTTATTCAACGTTGTCGATTTCGTCTGTTGTCACACGACTACCCAACACATTCCCAACGAATTGAGGGCGTCATTCATGAAATACCTGTGCCTGGTGTACGGCGAGGCAGATCATTTTTCCGGCAATAGCGGCTGTCCTGACGACGCGGCATATCGAGCCTATGCTGGCTTGTTGGCAGAGGGTGGACGGCTGCTTGCCGGTGAGCTTCTGACGGGTGATTATAGCGCCACGACCGTGCAGGTTCGTCAGGGTAAGGTGGCGGTGATAGACGCTACAAAGTCAGAACAAGCCGCGCCTTTGGCGGGTTTTTTTCTGGTGACGGCGAGAGATTTAAACGAAGCCATTCATTTGGCGTCCGGTATTCCTCTGGCAGGAGTAGGCTGTGTTGAGATTCGCCCGGTCAGGGTTACACTTTAGCGCATACCTTAAATAAGAGACGTCTTCGAAAAGGACGTTTTCACTGGGTGTCCTCATGCCGTCAATCTCCATCCCACATATCATCGATGATGTATATCGCACCGAATCCCGTCGCATACTGGCAACGCTGATTCGTCTGCTGAATGGCAATTTCGATCTTGCGGAAGAAGCGCTGCACGACGCATTTATGGCTGCGCTGAGTCAGTGGTCGAAAGATGGCGTGCCCGATAACCCTCGTGCCTGGTTGGTGACCGCCGGGCGCTTTAAAGCCATTGATCGGTTGCGTAAGCGCACCCGCTTTGATGCGGCTCTGGGATCGATGGTTGAGGAATTAACTCTTGAGGCCCATACGCAAAATGATATTTCCGATGAAGAGATTGAAGACGACAGCTTACGCCTGATATTTACCTGTTGCCATCCGGAGCTCTCGGCAGAGGCCCGCACGGCGCTGACGTTGCGGGAAGTGTGTGGTCTGACCACGGAAGAAATTGCCGCTGCTTTTCTCGTGACGCCAACCACGTTGGCGCAGCGTATAGTGCGCGCTAAAAACAAAATCCGTGACGCAGCTATTCCCTATGAAGTTCCCGCGCCGGCAGAGCTGCCCGAACGGCTGGATTCCGTTCTGCAAGTGATCTATCTGGTTTTTAATGAAGGCTACTCAGCCTCGACTGGCGACACGGTGACACGGCATGACCTGTCTTCTGAAGCCATTCGCCTGGGGCGTCTTTTGCTCAGTCTGTTACCCGACGCAGAAGTGATGGGATTGCTGGCGTTGATGTTACTGCACGATTCCCGCCGACTGGCTCGGACGGCGCCCTCCGGCGATCTGATTCTTCTGGATGAACAGGATCGCAATTTGTGGGATCGCGGGCAGATTGAAGAGGGTTGTTCGCTGGTGGTGAAGGCGTTGGGTACGCGCCGGTTTGGTCCCTACAGTTTACAGGCGGCCATCGCTGCGGTGCATGCCGAAGCCCCTGCCTCTGAACAAACGGACTGGTCCGAAGTGGTGGGCTTGTACGATGTGCTGTTGCGGGTCAGCCCTTCACCGGTGGTCGAGCTGAATCGCGCGGTGGCGATCGCTATGCGTGACGGGCCGCAAGCCGGGTTGGTTTTAATCGAAGGCATTCTGCAGCGCGGCAAACTGACCGATTACCATCTGGCCTATGCGGCGCAGGCGGATTTGTACCGCCGGTTGGATCAGCGTGTCGCAGCGGGTGAGGCATATCAGCGAGCTTATGATCTGGCACAACAAGAGCCCGAACGGCGTTTTTTACAAAACCGCCTGACGCAACTGGAGAAGATCTAATGGCAACCGTTGTGTGTACGCCACGATTGCGCGATGTGGGCCCGACCCAGCCAGAGCCGTTTGACGCCGACACGGTTGATCTTCTGTTGCAGGCCATGACCACGGCTTACCCGCGCCTGGCGGATTATCTGCTGGACGATCAGCATCGCTTGCGTCCTCATATTGCGATTTTTGTCGCGGGGCAGATGGTGCCTCGTGAACAGGCGTTACAACACCCTCTGAAGGACAGCGAGGAGGTTTACATCATGCAGGCATTGTCTGGAGGTTAAGGTCCGGCGGTTAACGTCAGTCCCAGGGTTTAAAGGGCAGCAGGGTTTAGAGAGAGTAACAGGGGTTAGAGAGAGTAACAGGAGTTAGAGAAGGCAACAGGGTTTAGAGAGCAGAAATAAGAAAACAGACATAACCGGAGGTTAGTCAGTTTGATGATAAACCCTTTGGTGCTTGAAAAAGGTTGAATACGTCATTGCGAACGAAGTGAAGCAATCCATGTTCGGCACTCACGTACGTACATCGTGCTAATAATGGATTGCCGCGTGGCCTAAAGCCCCTACTGTTGGCGCCTATCGCTCCTCGCAATGACCAATCCACTGTATCAGCAGTCTGCATAACCGGAGGTTAGTATGCATCAGCGTTTGTTTGTTGCCACCCGCAAAGGTTTACTGGATTTGCGCCGCAGCGATGGGGATTGGCAAATTGCTAATCGGGCCTTTGTGGGTGAGCCGGTGTCCATGGTGTGGCAGGGACAGGGGGTAATACTGGCGGCTTTAAATCTGGGGCACTTTGGCACCAAATTGCACCGATCTACAGACGATGGCAACAGCTGGCAGGAAGTGGCGGTGCCTTCCTACCCTGCAGAAAAAGAGCGTTCAGAGGAGACCGCTGAAGACAGTGGCCCGAGTCTGCAAATGATCTGGAGTCTGGAAGCCGACCATCGCGGACACCTGTGGGCGGGTACGCTGCCTGGCGGCCTGTTTGTCAGTCGGGATTGGGGTGACAGTTGGAAGCTCAATGATGCTCTCTGGAACCAGCCCAGTCGCAGTGAGTGGTTTGGCGGAGGTTACGACGCTCCGGGCATTCATTCTATTTGTATCGATCCGCGCAATCCCGACTGGCTGACAGTGGGCATTTCCTGCGGCGGTGTTTGGCAAAGCCGTGACGGTGGTTGCAGTTGGCAGCCGATGACTCGTGGCATGCGGGCTGAATATGTGCCTCCAGAGCAGCAGGACAATCCGGCGATTCAGGATCCGCACCGGCTGGTGCAGTGTCCGGGCGCACCAGATCACTTCTGGGTACAGCATCACAACGGCATTTTTTACAGCCAAGACAACTGCGCCACCTGGCAGGAAATCACCGCTCGCCCTTCCTCGTTCGGTTTTGCCGTGGCGGTGCATCCAGAGCAGCCCCGGCGAGCCTGGTTTGTTCCTGCTATCAAGGATGAATTTCGCTATCCGGTGGGTGGCAAGTTGGTGGTGACCCGTACCGATGATGGCGGCGAACATTTTGAGAGTCTGGACAAAGGATTACCTGATGAGGAAAGTTTCGATCTGGTGTATCGGCACGGGCTTGCGATCGATGTCGATGGTCACTCCTTGGCGATGGC
>NZ_CBFIHX010000098.1:0-13366 GCF_965662505.1 Pseudomaricurvus sp.
CTGCCATATTCGTTACCTGCTTAATCGCTGACAGACTATCAATCTATGAAGCCCTACCAGCGGGATGTAAATATGCCTGCCTTGAGCGGGACTCAGCTCAACTGGCCATGACATTGTTTGAATTTTTTACCCGATCCACAAGGACAGGGGTCATTGCGTCCGATTTTGGCATTTTCACGCACAAACGGTTTCGCTTCTGCTGGCCTCTCCTGCCCTGCATCTGCCTCGTCTGCAGGTCTCTGCATGGCTGAAGCTTCTGCGTGCTCCAACTGCATACGTTTCTGCTCGAGCTCCATCGCCTGGCGGCGTTGCTCTTCCATCTGAGCCATTTCTTCTTCACTGACAGGCTCAACACGGGCAAGCATACGAATGACTTCAGTCTTGAGGTTATCGAGCATCTGCTGGAACAATTCGAAAGACTCGCGCTTGTACTCCTGCTTCGGGTTTTTCTGAGCAAAAGCTCGCAGGCCAATGCCCTGACGCAGATGATCCATATTGGCCAAATGCTCCTTCCAGAGCATGTCCAGCACGTTAAGCATGATCTGACGCTCGACTTCCCGCATCACCGGACCAAAGCGCTCGCACTTTTCATCGTAGGCTTTTTGCAACTCTTCGAGAATTCTGTCTCGCAGGCTTTCCTCGTGCAGTTTTTTATCTTCCTCCAGCCATTCCCCGATAGGCAGACGCAATCCGAAATCGGCTTCCAAATGCTGCTCTAACCCAGGCACATCCCACTGCTCTTCCAGACTTTGCGGAGGAATAAATCCGCTGACCGTATCGATAACAACGTCTTGACGGATCGCTGATATTGCATCGCCGATGTCTTCCGATTCCAACAATTCGTTACGCTGCTGGTAAACCACCTGACGCTGATCATTCGCCACGTCATCGTATTCCAACAATTGTTTACGAATATCGAAGTTGCGGCCTTCAACTTTGCGCTGAGCTTTTTCAATGGCATTGGTCACCATGCGGTGTTCAATGGCCTCGCCATTTTCCATACCCAGTGCCTGCATAAAGCCCCGAATGCGGTCGGAGGCAAAGATGCGCATCAGGTTATCTTCCATCGACAGATAGAAGCGAGACATCCCCGGATCCCCTTGACGGCCTGCACGACCACGGAGCTGGTTATCAATACGTCGGGATTCATGACGCTCAGTACCAATAATATGCAGCCCGCCGGCTTCAAGTACCTGAGCGTTACGCTCTTTCCACTCTTTACGAGCGGCTGCAATTTGCTCTTCTGTCGGGTTATCCATGTCTGCCAGTTCGGCGTCGAAGTTACCCCCCAGTACGATATCCGTACCGCGACCCGCCATATTGGTGGCAATAGTCACAGCCCCCGGACGCCCTGCCTGAGCAATAATCGAGGCTTCTTTTTCATGGAACTTGGCGTTCAGTACCTGGTGCTTAATGCCCGCGTTCTTCAGTCGGGATGACATTTCTTCTGAAGCTTCTACCGAAGCAGTACCGACAAGAACCGGTTTGTTTTCCTGCTGAAGCTCTTTAACCGCGTCACAGATAGCCTGAAACTTTTCTTCTGTCGTTAAGTAGACCAGATCGTTGAAATCTTGTCGGGTAATCGGTTTATTGGTGGGGATAACCACCACATCCAAACCATAGGTTTGACGGAACTCAAACGCTTCCGTGTCAGCCGTACCGGTCATCCCGGACAGTTTCGGAAACAGACGAAAATAGTTCTGGAAAGTTGTTGAAGCCAGGGTTTGGCTCTCATTCTGGATCGAGACGCCCTCTTTTGCTTCGATCGCCTGATGCAAACCTTCAGAAAGACGGCGCCCTGCCATCGTACGACCTGTGTGCTCATCCACCAGCACGACCTGATTATCCTGAATGATGTAATCCACATCACGCTGGAACAATACATGGGCTTTCAGTGCCGCATGAACATGGTGCAGCAGATTCAGATTCATGGCTGAATACAGGCTTTCTTCCGGCTGCAGCAAGCCAACCTCAATCAACATGTCTTCGACTTTTTGGTGACCACCTTCAGTCAACTCGACGGTGCGGCTTTTCTCATCCTGCATGTAATCGCCAGGCTGGGTAATTTCCTCACCATCGCTGAGTTGCTTGGTCAGCTTGGGAATCAGCACGTTCATCTGCTGATACATCCGGGAGCTGTCTTCAGCAGCACCGGAGATGATCAATGGCGTTCGCGCCTCATCAATCAGAATGGAATCCACTTCATCCACAATGGCAAAATTTAGCGGGCGCTGCATTTTGTCTTCAATACGCAGAGCCATATTGTCGCGAAGGTAATCGAAACCAAACTCGTTGTTAGTCCCGTAGGTAATGTCTGCCTGATAGGCTTCGTGCTTAAGGCGGGGATCCTGCATGGACTGGATCACACCGACTTGCAGCCCGAGCGCTTCATACAGTGGACGCATCCACTCGGCATCGCGACTGGCCAGATAGTCGTTCACCGTTACGATATGAACACCTTTACCAGACAGGGCATTCAGGTAGGCCGCCAGCGTTGACATCAGGGTCTTACCCTCACCCGTGCGCATTTCCGCAATGCGCCCTTCGTGCAGGCTCATACCACCGATCAGCTGAACATCGAAATGGCGCATGCCCAAAACTCTTCGGCTCGCCTCGCGACAAGCGGCAAAGGCTTCCGGCAGCAAGCTGTCCAAGGTCTCACCTTTCTGAAAGCGCTCTTTAAACTCTGTAGATTTCAGCTTCAGCTGATTATCAGAGAGAGCTTCCAGCTCAGGTTCAAGCGCATTAACACGCTTGACCAATTTTCCCATACGCTTGAGTTCGCGGTCATTTTTTGACCCGAACACAGATTTGACCATTTTACCAATCATGAGTAATACCGATTTTAAACTGTTTGCTGCACGTTGCTGCGAGTGTTTCGATGCTGAATACGCTCCACGTCTTGGGGCGGATATTCACGAAAACAAACGCAAAAACGTTGAATTAGACGCCAATAGCGCTCTGCGCACAAAAGGCACAAGTAAACCGAAAGGTGCTTGCGGAAGCAAGCAAAAGATAGGAATTAGCGGATTGTTCGATGAATATAGGCAGCGGGATCCACAGCCCGCCCATGCTTATACACTTCAAAGTGGACGTGAGGACCGGTTGATCGACCAGAGGAGCCCATCAGAGCAATAACCTGGCCTTTTTTGACAACGTCTCCCACATTAACCAAGACATCTGAACCGTGTCCATAGCGGGTGGTATAGCCGTTACCATGATTGATTTCAACCAACTTGCCGTAACCGTTCCGCTCACTCGCCCAGGTCACAACACCGGCAGCTACCGAAACAACGTCAGATCCCTTTTTACCGGCGAAATCGAGACCGTTGTGCCAGGCAATATGACCGTTAAATGGATCGGTCCGGCGTCCGTAACGGGAAGACATCCAGCCTTTCTTAATCGGGCGTCCCGCAATAAAGACTTCCCGTTGTACCTTGCGCTTGGCCAACAGGGCTTCGAGAGTATCCAGCTGTTGTTCGCGATCAGCAATCTGATCTGTAAGCTGATCAATGACTTCGATAAACTCAGGTGGTTGATAGGCTTCGCCCAACGCCGTGCTTTCCGGTCCACCCAGAGCTGGAGGCTGACTAAAATCAAACTCTCCCTGATCCAACTTGGCAATATTGGTGATACGCTCACCCAGCGCATCCAGACGAACCAGTCTCGCCTGAAGCTCGGCCATACGCAGCGTCAGAGCTGATAATTGCTCTTGAGCGTGTTGACGGGCCTCTTTTAACTCATTTTCTTGATCTGAGAGCGCTTCGTTCCAGGCTCGGGCTGAATCACCCGTAAAAAGATCGGCGCCTTCATTGTGCTTGAGCTCCTGATTAACCCAGACACCCAAACCAACAGGAATCCCCAGCAGACAAACAGACAGGAGCGCACGAGTCCACCCACCCAGGGTAAAGCTTCGTGTTCGGCCATGATGTTTACTGACAACAATGATTTTCACTGTATCCGGGTCCCGCCTTGTCAAAATATTTAGACAATTGCTTATTCCATAAGAAATAAGCGAATCCGCCACAGGTGGCGACTTTGATAAACATGCCTAGGTTATTGTTTGGCGTCCGTTCCGAGCTGCTTGTTGCTTGCTCACACTAGTCAGTTAACGACCACTACGCCTAATTCTGAAGAGATCTTACAGGAGGTAGCATAAAACCGGCAAATAACAAGACAACCTGCCGACCAATATGGCATATAAAATAAGGAATTACCAATACTTATTGGCATCAGAAACCAGCCATAACCGAACTACAAACAGGGCCGGCAGAGGCGAAAAACAGGCATTTCGGAGAGGAGAACGGGGCCAGACTTTGGCCCCGTACCGGGCTATACAGCCAGAACAGGCTTGACGTAAGAGATGGGCGCCGTGCTTTCGTCTTCGAAAGTCACCACTTCCCAGGCATCTTCCTGAGCGATCAGTTGGCGCAAGGACTTATTATTCAGCGCATGACCGGATTTATGAGCCTTAAACTCACCAATCAGGCTATTACCCAATAGATACAAGTCGCCAATGGCATCCAGAATCTTGTGTTTCACGAACTCATCTTCGTAACGCAGACCGTCTTCATTAAGGATACGGTACTCATCAACCACGATGGCGTTATCAACACTGCCACCTTTGGCCAAGCCCTTGGAGCGCAGGTACTCGATTTCGTGCATGAAGCCGAACGTACGGGCGCGACTGACTTCTTTCACAAAAGACGTGCTGGAAAAATCCACAGACGCGTCCAGAGTGCGACCTTTAAAGACCGGATGATCAAAATCAATGGAGAAAGAGACCTTAAAGCCATCAAACGGCAGAAAACTGGCTACTTTATCGCCATCTTCAACCACCACAGGGCGTTTAATGCGAATAAACTTCTTCGCAGCCTTCTGCTCTTCAATTCCAGCGGACTGGATAAGAAAAACGAAAGGTCCGGCACTGCCATCCATAATCGGAACTTCCGGCGCGCTGACTTCGACGATTGCGTTATCAATGCCCATACCCGCAATGGCAGACAACAAGTGTTCGACGGTAGAAACTCGCACATCACCTTTAACCAAGGTGGTGGACAAGGTGGTATCACCCACGTTTTCGGCTTTTGCCTGGATTTCGACCACTGGGTCTAAATCCACACGGCGAAATACAATTCCGGTATCGACAGGCGCAGGCAACAACGTCAGGTAAATTTTCTCACCTGTATGGAGACCTACACCAGTGGCACGGATGGCATTTTTAAGCGTACGCTGTCTAATCATTGATGTGTATTACCAAGTATGGAGCAGTTAATCGGGCAATATTACCAAAGTTAGTACCCATAAACCAACAACTTAAACTTATTAACTGACTTCAACATGCTTCCTTGCTCTGTGAGGGGGCACAGTGCCTGCAGACCGCGACTGAAGTGAAGCTCATTCACTGCCAACCCCTGATCCGCAGACGATTTCCGTCAGTTAGAACATCGTCGGTTTTTCATACCTAACAAATCAATTTCCATGATTTGTTATTTACTTTGGCAATATTGCAGGTCAGCTCATCAATACGCCTATCAGCGCACTTATACATCAAACCAACCCGGCCTTGCGGCTCACAACTCTTGAATCTCCGCTATCAAACATCTATCAACCTATCAGACATCTATCAACAGAGACTCATACACAATCACACCATCAAAGCTGTGAGAACCACGTGTTACTCATCGATATAGATATAGAGAACCAGTTACCTCCTGGCTGCCTCTCCCACTATCATATTGACTACAGACCTTGCTGATACGAGGGAGTTCGTCATCTATACATATCTTGATACATATAAACCTTTCGCTGCTCAGACAGACTATCAGTCTGCCTGACGACGTAGGAACGCAGGAATATCGAGATATTCCATATCTTTATCTTCCATCGGCTTCTGAACTGCGGAGCCACGCTGAGTAGGCTGATTACGCATAACCGTTGGGCGATCCAGAGCCGCATAATCCGGCTGACCGCCATTTCGGCGAGTGTTATCAACCACCATTTTGGTGGGTTCCGGCTTAACGGCTGCTATAGGCTCACCTAAACCAGTGGCAACTACGGTCACACGCAGTTCATCGCTCATTTCCGGATCGATTACGGTACCAACAACCACAGTCGCCCCTTCTGAAGCAAACTCTTCCACGGTATCACCCACTTCAGAGAATTCACCCAGAGACAGATCCAGACCGGCAGTGATATTCACCAGAATACCGCGAGCGCCCTGCAAATTAATATCTTCCAGCAGAGGACTGCGGATAGCAGCTTCGGCGGCTTCACGAGCGCGGTTTTCACCTTTAGCAATACCCGTGCCCATCATCGCCATACCCATTTCAGACATCACGGTACGAACGTCTGCAAAGTCAACGTTGATCATACCGGGACGCATAATCAGGTCAGCAATACCCTGAACAGCACCCAGAAGCACATCGTTCGCCGCTTTAAAAGCATCCAGCAGCGTTGTGGTTTTGCCCAGAACTGCCAGCAGTTTTTCGTTTGGAATAGTAATCAGTGAGTCAACACGTTCCTGCAACTCACGAATACCCGCTTCGGCGATCGCCAAACGTTTTTTGCCTTCAAACGGGAACGGCTTGGTGACAACCGCCACAGTCAGAATACCCAGATCTTTAGCCACTTCAGCGACGACCGGTGCACCACCAGTACCAGTACCACCACCCATACCGGCAGTAATAAAGACCATATCGGCCCCTTCCAATACTTCGGCAATACGCTCACGGTCTTCCATTGCCGCTTCGCGACCCACTTCAGGGTTAGCGCCGGCACCCAGACCTTTGGTAATGGCAGTACCCAATTGCAGCACTGTACGTGCTTCAACATCTTTCAGCGCTTGCGCATCGGTATTGGCACAAATAAATTCTACGCCTTCGACATCATTGGAGATCATGTGCTTAACGGCATTACCACCGCCACCACCGACACCAACAACTTTAATGACTGCGTTAGAAGGTACGCTATCTACTAGTTCGAACTTTGACATGGTTTTTCCCCTTTTCCCTGACAAAATAAATTGAATTCACTAACAATAATTTGTGTTTCTGTTACTTAATGCTGTCGTTACTAAATGTTGTCGTGACTAAATATTGTTGCTACTAAAGTCTACTGATAAAAATGCTTGAACATCTGTGTTAAAAGTTACCCTGAAACCAGGTTTTCACTTTCTCCCACCAGTTATTGCCGCCATCGGATTTCACCTGATACTGCGCGACACGACCTTCGTTTTGCTGACGCTTCGCATACTGCAAAAGGCCAACACCGGTTGAATAAATTGGATTATTAACAATATCGCTCAACCCCCTTACATTCTGTGGTGTTCCAAGGCGCACAGGCATATGGAATATCTCTTCCGCCAGCTCAATTACGCCTTCCATTTTTGATGTACCACCAGTTAAAACTATACCGGCAGCCACCAGATCTTCGAAACCACTGCGACGCAACTCTGCCTGAACTAACGTGAACAATTCGTCGTAACGTGGCTCAACCACCTCCGCCAATGCCTGACGGGACAGATCTCTCGGCTCACGATCGCCAACACTGGGCACCTTGATGGTTTCATCAGGTCCGGTCAGTTTGGCCAACGCGCAAGCGTATTTGATTTTGATTTCTTCAGCGTGTGGTGTCGGTGTACGTAAAGCCATAGCGATATCGTTAGTCACCTGATCACCGGCAATTGGAATCACGCCGGTATGACGAATCGAGCCTTCGGTGAAGATGGCGATATCCGTAGTGCCACCACCGATATCCACCATACACACACCGAGTTCTTTCTCGTCATCAGTCAGTACTGAATAACTCGAGGCCAGCTGCTCAAGAATAATGTCTTCAACTTCCAGGCCACACCGTCGAATGCATTTTTCAATGTTCTGTGCGGCATTGACTGCACAGGTCACCAGATGAACTTTGGCTTCCAGACGCACGCCTGACATTCCCAGAGGCTCTTTCACACCTTCTTGCTCATCTATCAGGTATTCCTGAGGCAAAATGTGCAGAATTTTCTGATCAGCTGGAATCGCCACCGCCTGCGCTGCATCGATAACTCGATCCAGATCCTGACTGAACACTTCACGATCCTTGATCGCCACAATACCGTGGGAGTTCAGGCTGCGAATGTGGCTGCCGGCAATGCCTGCATACACCGAGTGTATTTGACAGCCGGCCATCAGCTCTGCCTCTTCAATAGCACGCTGTATGGACTGGACTGTTGACTCGATGTTCACCACTACGCCTTTCTTCAGACCGGATGAACGATGAGAGCCAATGCCAATGATTTCCAGCTCGCCGTCTGTTGACAGTTCCCCAACAATGGCAACTACTTTGGAAGTGCCGATATCCAAGCCAACAACCATTCGACTTTCATTTGCCGCTGCCATTACACAACCTCACTGTTAGGCTGAAATGCCTTTTTGTCGTTATCTTTGCCGCAACTGTTTTCAAATGACTCACACACTCCAAGAAACATGTACATATCGAGACACTTGCGTTGCTTTTGAATTTCCTGCTTCATCATTCTGCCAATCCACTTATACACTTGCCGGCTCACGCCATTGAACAGCAACACCGTTGTAATATCTAAGATCAATACTGCTCAGTTCCGTCCAACGAGCCTGTAGCTGCGCTTTATAAACGGTCAAAAAACGTCCCATTTTAGCCAGCATTTCATCACGCCCTACCCGAATCACCACGTCATCACTCAATGTGATGGTCCAGCTTCGTGCAGCACTGCATGTCAATTTTTTTACCGACATGCCATATTCTGTCAGCAGCTTATTCAGCACTTGATACTGCGCCATCATTTCCTGCTCCAGACCCTCTTCGCCGCTGAGCTCAGGAAGACCTTTTAACAAAACTGAGGCTGCATCTTTGTCACTCAATCGAATGACTTCACCGCGGTGATTCAGTGCATCAGCGTCTCCCCATCTCGCGATGGGCTTGTGCTCAACCACAGTCACTTCTAATTCACCCGGCCAACGTCTTGCCACGCGGGCGTGGTCTACCCAGGGCTTTTGCTCTAACTGTTGCTGAATCTGACCAAGGTCCAGCTTCATAAAACTGTCTGCCATGGCGTCATAGACCGATTCAGCCACTTCTTTCTGCGAAATACGGGTAAACTCACCGTTGATTTTCACGCTCGTGACCGGGCGATCAAGCTGGCTGATAGCCCAACTGCCAACACCGTAGCAACCAATAACCACAACGCCCGCAATGCTAAAAACACCCAGCCAGCGCAATAGCTTTTTGCCGTATTCCCCACCAACTGCCTTTTTATTTGAACGCACCGCACCTCGAGCACTGGCAGACCGCCTGTTCTGAACAGGGGATCTACTTTTCCTGGTGTTCTTTTGAGTGCGATCCGAGTTCATCGATCAATTCGCCGACACAGTTTGTTTTAAAATACTGACCACTAGATCATCAAAGCTCAGACCTTTGGCTTTCGCTGCCATGGGTACCAGACTGTGATCCGTCATACCGGGAACAGTATTTACCTCCAGGGTATAAAAATTTCCGTCTTTATCCGCCATAAAGTCCACCCGTCCCCAACCACTGCAACCCAGAGATTCGAATGCCTCTACAGAGAGCTTGGCTAACCGCAACTCATCACTTTCAGATAAGCCACATGGACACAGGTAGCGCGTATCGTTAGCAATATACTTGGCGTTGTAATCATAAAACTGGTGATCAGTCTCCAGTCGAATAGCGGGTAAAGCCTCCCCCTCGAGAACTGCAACGGTGTATTCCGCTCCTTCGATTACCTGTTCTGCAAACACGCTGCTGTCAAATTGGGCTGCTTCCTGATACGCATGATCCAGCTCTGAACGACTGGTCACTTTAGACATGCCAATACTGGAACCTTCATGCGCTGGCTTCACCATCAAGGCCTCGCCAATCTCCGCTACGACACTGTCGAGATTATCTGCTTTCAAAGCGCGATATTCCGGAGTAGAAATCCCCGCAGCGGTAAAAATTTGTTTGGTGCGCCATTTGTCCATCGCCAGAGAGGATGCCTGTACACCACTGCCGGTATAAGGGATCTCCATAAACTCCAACAAAGCCTGGATCCGGCCATCTTCACCGCCAGGGCCATGAAGCGCGATAAACGCCCGATCTGCTGTTTCCTTCAGTAAACGTCCGACAATATCTTTGTCCACATCTATTAAGAAGGCATCAATTCCCTGACGAATCAGAGCATCGAATATGGCCTTGCCGCTATTTAGAGACACTTCACGTTCAGCTGACTGACCGCCATATAAAACAACGACCCTTCCGAACTCCTGTGAATTTACGTTTTTCATAACTGTGTCTACTCTTGTTTACCTAATATTTCACTGATCTCAATGAGCTATCGTTGATACCAGAAAATTTACTGCAGCTTACGCTTTGCCAATTCCACTGCCAGCAAACCAACATTGCCAGCGCCCTGAGTCAGCACAATATCTCCAGGCCGAACCAGGTCGGCTACCACTTCGGGCACACCATCAATACCTTCAATAAAAACGGGCTCAACCAGGCCTCGGCCACGAATACTGCGACACAAATGCCGACTGTCTGCACCCGGAATCGGATCTTCTCCGGCGCTGTATACTTCCAGCATGATCAGTGCATCCACCTGCGACAGAATGTCTACAAAGTCTTCGTACAAATCCCGGGTTCTTGTGAAGCGGTGCGGCTGATAAATCATCAACAAGCGACGTTCAGGCCAGCCTGCACGGATTGCGGCAACCGTGGCTGCCACTTCTCGCGGGTGATGGCCATAGTCATCCACCAACATCGCTGTACTGGTTTCGGCATCACTGCCACCCAACTTGTCTTCAACGGAATACTCGCCGTAGACCTGAAAGCGGCGCCCCACGCCTTGAAAGTTTTCCAGTCCTCGCTGAATTGCACCGTCATCCAGCCCTTCATCAGAGGCTACCGCAACGGTTGCCAAAGCATTCAATACATTGTGATGACCTGGCATATTGACCGTGACATCCAGATCAGCCAACCCATCAGGACGCTGCGCGGTGAAACGTGTACTCAGCGCAGTTTGTACGATGTTGATTGCACGGAAATCATTTCCTTCCTCAAAACCGTAGGTAATGATGGGTCTGGAAATTTCAGGAATAATTTCCTGCACAACCGGATCATCACCACACACAACAGCCAATCCGTAAAACGGCAAGTTGTGGAGAAACTCAACAAAGGTCTTTTTCACTTTGGAAAAATCACCT
The DNA here is from genome assembly GCF_965662505.1 of Pseudomaricurvus sp. NCBI lineage: Bacteria > Pseudomonadati > Pseudomonadota > Gammaproteobacteria > Cellvibrionales > Cellvibrionaceae > Pseudomaricurvus > Pseudomaricurvus sp. The sequence goes on from NZ_CBFIHX010000098.1 coordinate 11,223, forward strand.
TCGTAAGTGTCCATATGGTCAGCATCAATATTGGTGATGACTGCCACCATCGGTTGCAGGTGGAGGAAAGACGCATCACTCTCGTCCGCCTCGGCCACCAAATAGCGACTTTCACCCAATTTGGCATTGGCTCCGGCGCTGTTGAGCAAACCACCAATGACAAAAGTAGGATCACGATCACCAGCGGCCAGTACAGAGGCCAACAGACTGGTGGTAGTGGTCTTACCGTGGGTACCCGCTATCGCAATACCGTGGCGGTAGCGCATCAATTCACCCAGCATTTCAGCACGGCGAACAATCGGGATACGTCGCTCTCTCGCACCTTGCATTTCCGGGTTGTTTTCATCCACTGCGGATGAATTCACAACCACATCGGCTGTTTCAACATTCGCTTCACTGTGACCGATGAAGATCTCTGCGCCCTTGCTCTGCAAGCGCTGAGTAACATTAGACTCACGCAGATCCGAACCGGAAATATTGTATCCCTGATTCAGAAGAACCTCGGCAATACCGCTCATACCAGCACCGCCGATACCGATGAAATGGATACGCTTGATTCGACGCATTTCTGGCACTTTGCTGACGTATTTATTGATCCCGCTGCTGGGAGTTTTCATCTCATCTTTATCCATATTAAGCCGCCTCAGCTCTTGAGCCGCGAGCGGCTAGCATGCAAATTTCAGCCACCTTATTGGCTGCGTCCGGCATTGCCAGTGCTTTTGCACTTGCTGCCATTTCAAGCAGTTGTTGACGATCTTGTGAAACATTGCGAATAAATTCTGCAAGCCCCTCAACCGTCAAATCACGCTGCTGGCGTACAGTGCCAGCGCCATTTTCTTCCAACCACTTCGCATTGAATGTCTGGTGATCGTCGATAGCAAAAGGGTACGGAATCAATAATGCTCCACGCCCCGCCAGGGTTAACTCAGATACGGTCAGTGCACCCGCCCGGCAAATCACGACGTCGGCCCACTCGTAGGCAGCAGCCATGTCCTCGATAAAATCCAGAACTTCCGCGACAACACCGGCGTTCTGATAATTCTTTTGAGTAGCATCCAGATGGCGCTTACCGGTCTGATGTTTCACTTCGGGACGCATTTCCAGGGGCAAATGTCTGATGGCCACTGGAATCATTTCGTTCAGAGCCAAAGCGCCCAGACTCCCTCCCAGAACAAGAATCTTCAGAGGTTTTTCTGCTTGGGTGTGCAATGGAGCAACCTTGGCGATGGACTCTCTCACAGGATTACCTACATGCGTTGCATCCGGCAGGCTTCCAGGAAAAGCCTCCATAACCTGGCTCGCAACGCGTGACAACCAACGGTTTGTGGTTCCTGCAATCGCGTTCTGCTCATGAATCAACACAGGTTTTCTTAACAACCAGGCAGCAACACCACCTGGCCCCGATGCAAAACCACCCAGTCCTAATACCGCATCGGCTTGCTCACGCTTTAAGATCTTACGGGCTTGCCAGACAGCGCCAAGCAATAAAAAAGGTGCTTTTAACTTGGAAAAAAGTCCCTTACCCCGAACTCCCTCAATGCTCAAACAGTGCAATGGAATATCTGCCGCAGGCACCAGCTCGGCCTCAATACCACGGGCAGTACCCAACCAGCTCAATTTGACGCCGTTTTGACGCAACTTCTCGGCAACGGCCAGCGCAGGAAACACATGACCGCCGGTTCCGCCTGCCATAATTACGACACTGATCTGTGGTTGAGTTTTCTCTGTCTGCATCTGATCTGTAACCTTACTCATCACGCTGCTCTCCCTGTTTCGGAAACAGCAGGCAAATCATCTTGCTGACGTATTGTTCTCACTTTGCGACGGCTTTTCACGGCAGTCTTTTTCGGCGGAGCCAGAGCTTCCATCCGCATTTCCCAATCAATGCGCATAACCAGTGCCATCAAAGCACAGGACGCCAGTAAGCTACTGCCGCCGTAACTGATGAATGGCATAGTCAGACCTTTGGTTGGCAGAAGACCTGAAGCGACGCCGACATTAATAAACGCCTGCCCTGCAAACATCACCGCCACACCAAAGGTGGCAAAACTGGCAAACACTTTCCCATTGGCCATAGCTCGTTGAGCAACGTTAAGAACACAAATCACCAACGCGATAAACGTTCCAATGACAACCGCCACACC